>JBIIGP010000300.1:0-2500 GCA_044236415.1 Acidimicrobiales bacterium
TTCAAACTCGCGACGAAGCTCGGGAAGATCCACTGCGGTTGACGACCGATGTGTCGTCAGTGAAATCGCATGTGGGAATCGACTGGTGCAAATCATTCGTGCGCCCGGAGTCCATCCCAACGCTTTCGCAGCAGTGAGAGTTTTCGAGGTTCCGAATACCCACTTCGGGTTTGCTCCGCGGAGAACTGTTCGAAGACCTCGCGCTCCGAGTCCACTATCGGCTACGACGATCACGCCACCAGCAAGCCACACTCCAAACGACGCAGCGAGGAGATCCGAACCAGGCGGCACGAGCATGGCGACTCGATCACCAATCGCGAGACCAGCTCGCACAAGCATGCGCGCTATTTCGGTGGCGTCATGAACAAGCGACTTCCAAGAGACGGCACCATTGCGATCGGTGAACGCTGCGTCGTTATCGTTGGAACGAGACAACAATCCGCTGGTAATTGGGATGAACGAATCGCTGCTTGGCGAATTTCGAACTGATTCCTCAACCACTGGCTTGGGACCGAGCACGTTTTCAAGCCAGGTCGACGCGATTGCAGCCATTGGTTCATCAAGGGGAACGAGATGCGCGGCTTGAGGGAATCGATGAACGGCGGCGTGCGGGGCCCGCTGCAACAGGTCAGCCAAGAACCGATCATGAAACACACGATCGCGGCCACCCCATACGAGCAACAGTGGAACATCAAGATTCGCGAGATTGTTCGCTGACTTCTGAAGTGCGTTCCACGAAACATCTTTTTCTGAGAGCGGAATATCGGCCACGAAGTCGGCAACTGCTGCACGACGATCCGCAGACCGGTACGGAGCCCGGAGAGCTTCGCGATGCTGCTTCTTTGTCATCACTGCAGTCCCATTCACAAATACAGGACTACGCCGGCAAGAAAGGTCGACAAACCGGCGCGCCGTTGAAATAAGCGGCGGCATCGGGGTCCGCTCTGGAAGCCCAACACCGGTGTTGCCAAGAATCACGGCCTGCACGTCGAGTGAAGACACCGCACCAAGAGCAACAGGGCCACCCCAGTCGTGGGCGGCAAGAACCAGTGGGCCTGATGTGTGCTGTTCGCAAAACGCAACGAGTTCTGCGACGCGGGTCTCGAGCGTGCGCGGCGTCGATCGTTCCGACCAACCCATACCGGTTTGATCGACAGCAATGACTCGCCACTCGGGGCTCAGCGTTTCAAGGAAGCCCTTCCAGAGGTAACCCCAGGTTGGATTGCCGTGGACGCAAACGATGGTTCCGCGTTCGCCAACACCGGTGTCGAGAATGCTCCATTCGACAACGACCTCATTGGGCCGTTCGATCCGCACCATTCGGTGCCACGCCGGATCAATCCCCCACCGTTCCCAGTCAGCAGCGGACGGGGTGTCGATTGACAAGGCCGGCTACCAGACCAGTTCGGCGACCGAACAGTTCAGCCCAGAACCGATACCCATCAGCAGAACACGATCGCCTGGCGACAGACGATCAGCAGTTACGGACAACGTGTACGGAACCGCAGCGGGTCCAATGTTTCCGAAGTCAGGATAGGTAAGCGGTACTCGTGAGGTATCGATCGAAAGCAACTCACAAAGTTTTGTGGTGTGCACTGCCGACACCTGATGAAGGATGTAGGTGTCGCAGTTCGACCATTGCCAGCCATCGGCAAGCGCATCATTAAAGGTCGCTTCAGCCAGATCGAGACCCGACTCGAGTAACGCCGCAGTGTCAGTGCGCATCTCGTCGAGATCGCCGACACAAAGATCGTGGTACTTCGTTGCTGCACGGGTGACTCCACCGAGGAACTGGTGCGAACCCGACCGCGGCCCACCCATCACCATTGCTGCTGCGCCCGAACCAAGGGTGAGCGAAGCGAACTGGTCGAAGACATCGCCCAACGTCGAGGATGGGTCCTGCAAACGAGCAATGGTTTGAGTCTGGGGTTGACGACTTCCTTCGCCATCAACAATCAGCACAACCTTCACCTGACCCGCATCGATCATTGATGACGCAATCGTCATTGCGTTGATGAAGCCCAAGCACGCGTTGCCAAGGTCGAAGTTCATGGCGTTGGTTGAAAGCCCCAAACGGTTATGCACTGCGCAAGCGATGCTGGGTTCGAGATGGTGTTTGCACACCGAGGTCGAAATCAGAAGGTCGACTTCACCCGGAGCGACTCCAGCCTGTTCAAGCGCAAGCGCACCGGCACGTGCCGCAGCATCGTCGAATGTGACATCTTCGGGCCACCACCGGCGAGCCTTGATGCCAGCCACGGATTCAAGGAGCCCTGGTCGAACGCCAACGCGCTCGTAGGTCTCAGCGAGTTGTTCATCGATCCAAGCCGAAGTGACGATCTCGGGAGCATTCACGTGAGAGACCGACCACACATGGGATTTGCTGAACATAAACGGAGAACTCACCCGCTTAGCCTAGGGCCCGATGGGCCAGTCCAGAGTCCGGTCAGCTCAATAGCGCTGGGGCAAGGCGTTGCCACGTCTCAAGAGGGATCGAAGT
>JBIIGP010000061.1:0-9864 GCA_044236415.1 Acidimicrobiales bacterium
CATACGGGTCTCGTCGGTGGGTGTGGTTGCGATAGGGGTCGATCGTACCGGGTGCGACCGATGGCGGTTCAGTCCGAAACCCAACGAACAACGCTGTGTGCTGGGAATTCAGTCACCTGCAAGAAGGCGAATCGCGTGTGGAATGACATCGAGTACGGCTTCGAGACACTCGATTGTTCCTGCCGTGGAGCCCGGGGTGTTGAGAATGAGGGCTTGGCCACGTGTTCCAGCAACCCCCCGAGACAAACGACCGAGTGGATTCACGCCCCGCATCGCTTCGGCAAGACCTGGCGCCTCGCGATCGAGGATCATCTTGGTCCCCTCGGGAGAAAGATCTCTGGGTCCAAATCCGGTACCGCCAGTAGAAATGATGAGCCCGTTAAACCGTTCGGACATTTCAAAGATTGCTTCACCAACGGTTTGAATTCCATCGGCAACAACACGATGCTCAACCACGTCGAAACCTTCAGCAGTGAGGCGTTCAACGAGTGCTTGACCGCTCTTGTCCTCACGGGTCCCGGCCACCACCCCATCGGAAACGGTGAGAACTTTTGCAGATAGCCCTGTTGTCGGAGTTGTTGTTGCAGCGTGGTCTGTCATTCGTTCATTTCTTTCTCGTCCGTGGGAACTCCGAGTCGAAGGATGTACATGCCGTCGGTACCTGCATCTTGCGGGAGAAGAAGACCGCCGCGCCCGAGTGGCGTCCAAGGAGATTGTTCGATGGGACGAGCTCTGAGTTCAGGGAATGTTTGCAACGCCCATGCATCGAGTTCCGACGTCTCGGCAGCGGTGATGGTGCAAACGCTGTAGACGAGCTCGCCCCCTGGTCGAACCATTGCGACCGCTTGCGTAAACAGCCGACGCTGGATCAACACCAGCTCATCGATGTCCGCCTGAGAAATGCGCCAGCGGGCATCAGGACGACGACGCAGCGCGCCCAATCCAGAACAAGGAGCATCAAGCAGCACGCGATCAAAAGATTGCAGGCGAAATGGGGGCACCGTTCCATCGGCGCCTACGATCTGCATATCGCTTGGACTGATGTCGAGGCGTTCGCGGTTACTTGACAACAATGTGAGTCGCGACGGACGCATGTCCGCAGCAACCACGATTGCGCCATCAGCGACAAGTGCTGTGGCTTTACCGCCAGGCGCTGCGCATATGTCGAGCACACGGTCACCGGGTTGCGCGTCAACCGCCGCTGCAACAAGTTGCGAACCTTCGTCTTGGATGTACCCGTCGTCGCGAGTTGTGACGACGGCAGCTTCGTTCATTGACTCCAGCGCAGCGACTGCACGATCGATGCCGAGATCCTCTACGAGTCGATTCACGATCCACTCGGGTTGAGAAAGTCGTAATGCATCGGTGGGCCACTCCACCGGAAGCGATGTTGCAACCTTTCGAAGCACGGCGTTGCACAAACCGCTGATTTTCCGAGGTGCCGCTTCCACAGTCGCACTCACCGCTGCATGTGGTGGCGTACCAAGAAACGCCAACTGGAAGGCACCAAGCCGAAGCCAGGTGCGCGCTGTCAGATCGACTCGTTCGGGATCAGGAAGGAACCGATCGATCAACCAGTCACAAGACCGGCGCATTCGAGTTGTTCCATAGACCAGTTCCGTTACGAATCCGCGATCGCGCTGTTCAAGAGAACTCTTGGTAAGCATCGGCGACAAAACGATGTTGGCATAGGCCCCATCGCGCTCAATTCGAATGAGCGCGTCAGCGGCAAGTTGACGTGCCGCAACGCCAGCAGCGTCTCCCCGACCTCCGCCTTGTTTCTTCTTTGGCGGTGCGGTCATTGTCCCAATCGATCGTCGGAGGATGGACGGGCACCATTGCGCCACGCTGCTGCATCTTGACGCGCTTTACCTTCTGGCTGAACCACGACCAGTTCGAGAGCGCCTTCGCCGCAACCAACAACGAGACCGTCGATCGTCCCGGGCGCTCCAACCGCTGCGCGCAAAGCGACTTCGTGAACCTTCAAGCGAGTTCCTCGAAACGTGGTCCATGCCCCGCCAAGACGAACGAATCGTTCAATTGTCGAAGCGGGCATCGTCCAGTCGATTTCAAGTTCTGCGACCGAGATCTTCTTGGCGTAGGAGATCTCTCCGCTCTGGGGTACGGGAATGGGCAGGTCGGTGCTCAGTGTTTCGACAAGTAGTTCTGAGCCAAGCGAGATGAGTCGCGCCCTCAACGTGGCCAACGTGTCGTCGGCAGCGATCGATGTGACCGTGCGGGCATAGACGTCGCCCGTATCTAACTCGATACCGATATCCATGAGGCAGACGCCGGTCTCAGCGTCCCCGGCGAGAAGCGCGCGTTCTACCGGTGCAGCACCGCGCCACTTCGGCAGCAACGAGAAGTGGATGTTGATCATTGGAACGACTTCAAGAATTGCTGCTGGGATGATTCGTCCGTAAGCGACGACGACTGCAAGATCGACTCCGGCAGTCAAAACATCTTCCAACTGGTCCGACACTGAAAGACCGAGTTCCAAAGCTGCGGCTTTTACCGGCGAAGGGGACAACTCTCCCCCACGGCCGCGTCTTTTGTCCGAGCCAGAAATCACGATGGGAATTTCAAACCCAGCACGAACCAATGCCTTCAAAGGCTCAACGGCGACTTCCGGAGTTCCGAGATACGCGAGCCGTTTCGGCCGCGCCGGGGGACGCGCCAATGTCGGTTCAGTCATAAATCTCTTACGGCAGCCGAAGTCGGCCGATGCCAACCTCTGGTTCCGGAAGTTGACCAACGCCTAGAGCACGGAGTTCTCGAATCGCTGCGCGACTTTCGGCGAGTTGCTCCGGAGTCAAGAGTGTCTCCATGAGGATTCCCTCGAGATGGTCTATTTCGTGCTGAAAGACGCGAGCGGCAAAGTCGTCGAGTTCAAGATCGAGTTCGTTGCCGTCGAGGTCGTAACCCTTCACGTGGATTTCTGCCGGTCGAATGATTTCAAAATGCAGGCCCGGGATCGAGAGACAGCCCTCGGTGAACTCCGCCTCACCGCGAGATTCGACGATAACGGGATTGATGATGACTCCGGGCGCATCGTCGTGGTCGAAAATGAAGAAGCGTTTCTGCACCCCGATCTGCGGAGCTGCAAGCCCGACCCCTGGCGCGTCGTACATCGTGACGAACATGTCTTGAACGAGCCGAGCGAATGCACCATCGACGTTTGTGACCTCAGAGGCGCGCTGGGTGAGCACGGGGTCACCGATGATGCGGATCGAGTGCGGGGCCATGCCACAAGGGTAGCGTCGTGACATGTCCGGCTCCTCGTCTCAGTACTTCTCCCGGACTCCAGCAGTGGATTCCGAAGAGCGCGAAATCGGCCTCTCGCTGCCCGACCTCGAGCTGCGCTTCACCACCGATCGCGGTGTGTTCTCCAATAGTCGCGTCGATGCCGGAACACGCCTGCTCCTCCAAGAAGCGCCTCATCCCACAGCGGCCATGTCCAATGTCTGCGACCTCGGCTGCGGCTACGGCCCCATTGCAGTGAGTCTGGCCAAGCGGTCCCCTACAAGCGGGGTTTGGGCTGTCGACCTCAACGAACGAGCTGTCGCCCTCACCGCCCGCAATGGCGCTCTCAATGACTGCACCGACCTTCACGCCGTCGTCGTTGATTCCGATGGCAGCGCGATCGATGGAACTGCGGAGGACGTCGCCGCTCTTCCTCAAATCAAATTCGATGGGCTCTGGTCGAATCCATCAATTCGCATCGGCAAGCCAGCTATGCATCACATGCTGACACTCTGGCTTGATCGCCTCACACCCACTGGCATCGCATGGCTTGTGGTGCAACGTCATCTCGGCGCTGATTCGCTGGCCGACTGGATGACAGAACAAGGCTGGACAACTTCTCGCGTGTGTTCACGCGCGGGCTACCGACTTCTAGAGGTGAAAGCCCGATGACACGAAATCTTGGCGGCACGGAATTGAAGCGACTTCACCGAGATTGGAGACGCCGCAACGATCGCAAGATGGCGCTCATG
Source organism: Acidimicrobiales bacterium (assembly GCA_044236415.1). Taxonomy (GTDB): domain Bacteria; phylum Actinomycetota; class Acidimicrobiia; order Acidimicrobiales; family Acidimicrobilacustridaceae; genus Acidimicrobilacustris. Next base: position 3,996 of record JBIIGP010000061.1, read on the forward strand.
CTCGATGGCGTGCAGAACCCTTTCAACCTCGGTTCAATCCTGCGAACTGCAGCGGCTTACAGCGTTGACCACCTCTGGCTGGTGGGATCGCCATCGCCAAACGATGCCAAGGTCCAAAAGACCGCTCTTGGCTCACAGAAATTCGTCACCACGACATCGTGCGAAACATCGGCCGAGGCCTTAGCTGCTGCTCATGCCGCGGGTTACCGAGTTGTCGGCGTGGAACTCGCTGAAGGAGCGGTGCCGCTTCACGAAACCGACCTGTCGGGGAACGTGTGCATTGTCATGGGCCACGAGGACAGAGGCCTATCGAAAGAACTTCTTGCTGGGGCTGATGCACTCGCATACATCCCCCAGTTAGGCAAGATCGGTTCGCTGAACGTGGGCACCGCCGCCGCGATAGCGATGTACGAAACCCGCCGCGCCGGTTGGACCGCCGAAGACTGATGCCTTGAGCGCTGCGCGTTCCATCTCAGAAACGCAGCGGATCAACTTCAATGCGGAGTCGGCCACCAGGCCGCGTGGCCGCCGAAAGCGCATCGCATAAAAGTTCGTGAGTCGCAGCACGAACGATCCATTGTCCGTCGGATGGCCCAAGCACCTCCACGCCAATGGGCGCCACGAAGGAATCAACCCATGCCTGCGCCGATGCTCCGGAGATGACCGCCATTGCTTTTGCCGGCGGGTAACCGAGAAGTTGACGACGCTCTCGTTCGGCATCCGACACACGGGTTGGTTCCGCCAATAACGCACCTTGCAACACTTCGTGATGCGGCTGTCGCGTCTGCACAAGTACGCGTCCGCCGCCGGAGCGTGGGCCCACAACACGTGCCGCACGAACGAGGAGCGCCATCGCTTCTTCGGCTGCTCTGTATCGCGGAGCAAGTAGTTCTTGATCGAAATCAAGGAATGCCACCACGTCAGCTTTGTGTATTCGATGGAGTGCCGCCTCGGTGCCGACCACAACGCGGGTCCCGGTACCACCAGCGTCTGTTCCGCGTTCCGCCGTCACCTCGGCAACAGGTTCACGGGCCAGCGCTTCGAGTTCTTCACGCACTCGATTGACGCCAGCGCGCAGGTTCTTCATCTTCGTGCCGCCGCACTTCGCGCAAAGCATGGGCCGAACCGTGTCGCATCGCAGACACACAAGAGAACCATCCTCGCCTTGGATGACAGCGGCAGCACACTTCTCGCAGGATGCAACTTCACCGCACGCAACACAGGAAGAAAGGCGAGAGCGCCCTTTGCGATTCAGAATGCACACGACGCGTCCATCGCCACGAAGCGCTTGGACGAATCTCTCGCTAAAGAGACCTGAACCAGGCGGTTCATCGCGACGGTCAATGATGTCGAAAAGCGGCCAACCAGCGCGTTCCGCACTCCGTGATTGCGTCAGCAGCGTTCCCGCATTCAGCGCTTCGAGCGAAGGGGTCGGGCTCACGAGCAGGCATGGAATTCCGCATCGACGCGCCCGTTCGATCAAAACGTCACGCGCGTTCCATGTCGGTGTTTGTTCCTGTTGGAACGATTCATCGTGTTCGTCCAGCACGATGACCGCTGCAGGAGCCGCGATCGGAGCGAACGCCGCTGATCGCGAACCAAGAACGTTCGCCCATCCCGCACGAGCAAGCGACCAATCGTCAGGCAGCATCGCAACAGGCAACCCGGCGCGACGAAGTCGTAGTCCGAGGTGTCGAGCCATCGATGCGACCGGCGCAGCGAGAAGAATTGGCCCGAGCGCCGCAGCCGCAAGCAGCAGCGGGTACGGATCAACCGCCGGAGCAAGTCGAACCGTTGCGACCGAACATGCCAATGCTTCCTTGGCCAAATCCTGCACGTCGTTAGAAGTCACTGGTTGCGGAGGCGGCGTTCGAACCGGCGAACGCGGCAGGCCACGAACGACCGAGGGAGGAGATGCCGTACGTAACAGCGCAGCAGGACGACCGGCCCAACGCCACGAGGCCCAGTCGGCAAGATCAAAGAGTTCAGGCGGTGGCCCCCACCCACTTACCTTCGAAATCGACTGCAACGTGACTCCGCTTGGTGGCACAACTCGGTCTTCAACAACCCAGCCACCGACCCGACGACCATGAAGCGGAATCCGCACCATCGTTCCGACGCGAATTTGTTCCGACATCGAAGATGGAACGAGGTAGTCGAAGGTTTTATCGATCGCAGGTTCGTCAGGGCGAACGCGCACGACATGTTGATCGACAGCTACATCGGCTTCGACAGACGATGATTCGTGCCGAACCGCTGCAGACGTGTTTGATCCGCCCGATGCGGGCGGATCAAAGGAAAGCGTTGGCTGATCCGGATCGGCCGCCATCTCAGCGCCGTTCCGAGCGAAACCAGATGATCAGAGACCGAGTTCCGACTTAAGAGCGTCGACGCGGTCGGTGCGCTCCCAAGTGAACGCGTCGCCGGTGCGACCGAAATGGCCGTAGGCCGCGGTCTGCTTATAGCGAGGCTTACGGAGGTCAAGGTCGCGTGCGATTGCTGCAGGACGGAGGTCGAAGACTTCGCGAACCGCTGCAGCGATCTTTTCTTCATCGACGTTGTTCGTGCCGAAGGTCTCGACCATGATCGAAACGGGGTGCGCAACACCGATGGCGTAGGCAACCTGTACCTCGCAACGATCTGCGGCACCGGCGGCAACGACGTTCTTGGCAACCCAACGGGCAGCGTAGGCAGCTGAACGGTCAACCTTTGACGGGTCCTTACCCGAGAAGGCGCCGCCGCCGTGACGGGCCATGCCGCCGTAGGTGTCAACGATGATCTTTCGACCAGTGAGACCAGCATCGCCAACCGGACCGCCGATAACGAAACGGCCAGTCGGATTTACGAGCACCTGGTAATCGTCGTTGGCGAACTGCGCCGGAATGACGGGACGAATCACATGCTCGATGAGGTCGGGTCGGATGGCGTCTTCGCGATCGATGCCATCGTCGTGCTGGGTTGAGATCAGAACCGTGCGCAAGCGAACTGGCTTTCCGTCTTCGTAATCGAAGGTGACCTGGGTCTTGCCATCGGGACGAAGGTACGGAACCGTTCCCGCCTTGCGAACATCGGCGAGACGCTCGGCCATGCGATGGGCAACGTGGATCGGAAGCGGCATGAGCACGTCGGTCTCGTTGCACGCGTATCCGAACATCATTCCTTGGTCGCCCGCACCCTGCTTGTTGAGGATGTCTTCGCCGGAGGTGCCGGTACGAACTTCTTCAGAGTCGTCAACGCCCTGAGCGATGTCGGATGACTGTGCGTCGAGGCTGACCATGACGCCGACCGTTTCGCCGTCGTAGCCGTAGGACTCGCGGTCGTACCCGATGCCCTTGATGGTGTCGCGCACAATGCTGGGAATGTCGACATAACCGGAGGTGGTCACTTCGCCGGCGATAATGGCCAGACCCGTCGTGACGAGGGTTTCGCATGCGACACGACTCATTGGGTCGTTGGTCAGCATTGCGTCGAGGATGGCATCAGAAATCTGATCGGCCATCTTGTCTGGGTGGCCCTCGGTCACTGATTCCGAGGTGAAGGTCCAGCTGCTCACGGGATACTCCTGTGTCGTTGGTTCGGGGAGAAACCTAGTCGGGCAAAGACCCTCAGCGGTCGGACCTGATGGCCACAACTGCGTCGAGTACCGCCTTGGCCACCGCTCGTTTGTCGGTCAAGGCGATGGACGTGGCCTCACCCGAGGCGGAAAGGATCGTTACCGCATTGGTGTCGTGCTCGAAGCCGACGCCATCGGCACCAACATCATTGGCGACGATGAGATCAAGGTTCTTGCGGGTCAACTTGCCGCGAGCGTTGTCGAGAACGTTGTCGGTCTCGGCCGCAAAGCCCACAAGCACCTGCGATGGCGCCTTGCGTTCGCCAAGATCGACAAGGAAATCATGCGTTGGTTCAAGCACGATTTTTCGATCACCGTCAGAGCCGAATGCGTCCTTTTTGATTTTGCGATCAGCGACCACCGCAGGGCGGAAATCGGCGACAGCCGCGGCCATCACAATCACATCGTGCTCATCAGCGCGCGGCATAACGGCCGCTTCCATGTCGGCAGCACTCACGACATCGATGACGTCGGCGCCAGCGGGGACTGGAAGGTTCGCAGTGGTGACAAGCGTGACCTTTGCGCCGCGAGATAACGCTTCAGCGGCGATCGCGTAACCCTGTTTGCCCGATGAGCGATTGGTGATGACTCGAACCGGATCAATTGCTTCGCGAGTTCCACCAGCCGTGACAAGTACGCGAACACCGGCAAGGTCGTCGTTTGCGGAGAGAGCGCGTTCGATTGCGGCGACGATGTCAGACGGCTCGGCAAGACGACCGGTGCCGACATCACCACCAGCGAGGCGGCCTTCGCCCGGCGGAACAATGATGACGCCACGGGATGCGAGCAACGCGAGATTGTCTTGCACTGCGGGGTGTTCCCACATTTCGGTGTGCATCGCCGGGCAAATGATGACGGGCGCACGCGTTGCGATCAGCGTGGCGGTGAGTAGATCGTCGGAATAGCCATGGGCGTATGCCGAAATCAGTCGTGCAGTTGCAGGAGCAACAACAATCAGATCGTTGTCCTGGCCGAGACGAGTGTGCGGAATAGGTGAGGTTTCATCCCACAGAGATGTCTGCACCTTTTCCGACGCAAGGGCCGACAGCGTTGTTTCACCGATGAAGTGGTTTGCACCTTCGGTCATGATCGGCACGACATGCGCGCCCGCATCGACAAGTCGACGACAAACGTCGACCGCCTTGTACGCGGCGATTCCCCCGGTAACTCCGAGAACGATGCGACGGGATGTGAGGGTCATGCCCGCAGAACCGACAACAGGTCGGTCAGTCAGCCTCAGGTGCTTCGTCGATGGCCTCAGCCAGTTCGACGGTTTCATCGATGCCTTCGACGACGTCCTCGAGGAGGAGTTCGGCGGGATCGACGCGCACGGGGATGATCTTGTCGGCCGAGATTTCCTCGAACGCAATTGAGAGCGGCTTGCGGGCGAGAGAGGTCACCTGCGGCGGAACATTGGAGCCCTGTCCTTCACCAAGCTGGTTGAAGTAGGCGTTGATCTGACGAGCGCGCTGCGCGCCGAGCGAAACCAGTGTGAATCGCGAATCGACCTTCGAGAGAAGAACTTCGATTCGGGGGTTCACCATCGAGTCATGGATCTGGGCCACGGCACACCTTCGTTACGGATTGGGGACAGAAGACTTGCGAACTGAGAATCCTGCTGAACGCCGCAGAACTGCCTCAGAGAAGAGGGGCAATGCTACCGCAGACACCCGCTCGGACCACATTGCTGGGAATCTTGGTGTGCCTGAAGAATCGCGTTAGACCGAGCGATGCTCGGCGATGAGCCCTTCAACCTCGGCCACCGTGCGGTCAAGATCGTCGTTCACGATGCAAATGGCACCTAATCGACGGCCTTCGGCCAATTCCGCCTGGGCCACAGCAATGCGCCGCTCCGCCTGCTCAGGAGGGTCTCCCCGCCCTCGCAGACGTTCGGCTTGGACCCCAGCCGAAGGCGGCTCAAGGAGGATGAAAAGGCAATCAGGCACCCGTTCGAGCACCTGGGCGGCCCCTTGGACATCGATTTCGAGAATCACATCTCGACCATCGGCGCCGTCGGGCCAAGGTGTGCCGTAGAGATTGCCAAGAAATTCGGCATATTCGAGGAATCCACCCTCGGCGGCGTGGGCTTCGAACTCTTCCCGGGTGCGCCAGACGTAGGCGTCTTCGCGCTCGCTCGGTCGCCGTTCACGAGTGCTCCACGATCGGGAGAGCCAAAGCTTCGGATCAGCAGCGACGAGGCGAGCGACAACGGTGCCCTTGCCCACTCCCCCGGGTCCGCAAACGACGATGATCACG
>JBIIGP010000062.1:0-9620 GCA_044236415.1 Acidimicrobiales bacterium
AACGCGGGAATCGGGCATAGGCGATTTCTTCGACATCGGCGAGCGGAACGCCCGCCATGGTTGCCATCCAGAGGTTCTCGCGAACGGTGAGGTTCGGGAACACTCCGCGACCTTCAGGAATGGTGCAGAGGCCCAGACGAGCGAGTTCATCGGCTGGTGCACCATTGACAACACGACCAGCCAAGCGAACCTCACCGGCGGTGGGCTGCAAGAGACCAGACACCACCTTGAGGATGGTGGACTTTCCAGCACCGTTAGGGCCAAGCAAGGCGACAACTGAACCCTGAGGAACAGAAAGGCTGATGCCGTGAAGCACCTCAATCGTGCCGTACGCAGCGCGCACGTCGACGAGTTCGATCAATGGGGCATCAGCAAGTGCGCCGTGATCTTCGTGGTAGTTGGTTTCACTCATCCGACACTCTCCGGGGAACCAAGGTAGGCATCGATAACGGTCGGATCGTTGCGAACATATTCCGCGGTGCCGCTCGAAATGATTGTGCCGAAATCGAGAACGTGGATCGTTTCGCACACCTTCATGACAAGCGCCATGTCGTGCTCAACAAGACAGATTCCAAGGCCATCGTTGCGGGCAAGATCCTTGAGAAGCTCACCGAATTGTTCGGTCTCTTCTTCGGTCTGGCCTGAGGCTGGCTCATCGAGAAGGAGCAACGTGGGCTGAATCATGAGTGCTCGTGCGAGTTCAACAACACGGGCTTGTCCGGTGGGGATTTCACCAACTTCGCGATCAGCAACGTCGGCCAGGCCAACAAGCTTGATAATGCGATCGGTTTCAGCGTTGACGTCCATACGCGTCGTGCGGAAACTCCAACGATTGCGAATTTCGCCCGCAACACGAACGTTGTCGCGAACCGACAATGAGGTGAAGAGTTCGAGGCGCTGGAAGGTACGGGCCAGGCCCATACGCGTGCGCTTATGGGGAGGCTCCTTCGTGACGTCTTTGCCATTGAAGACGATCTTCCCGGAGGTGAGCGGTTGAAGCCCGGTGATGGTGTTGAACAATGTGGTCTTACCAGCACCGTTCGGGCCGATGAGCCCGGTAACGCTTCCGGCTTCGACAGAAATCGAAACATCGTTCAGCGCAACGTTGCCGCCGAACTTCACTTTTACGTCGACAGTTTCAAGCAGAGACACCAGTGGCCCCCTCTCGTACGGTTCCCGCAGACGGGACAACGACACCTTCAAGATCAAGTGCACGATCCATCTCGGCAAGATCGTCAGATGTGAAAGGTCGGTCGATGCCGATGAGTTCCGGCGGCACCGGCTTCGGAACCCCACGCATAGCTCGAGCGAAGAGAACTTTGCCCCCGACAACCGGCACGATGAACAGGTTGATCATCGTCAAGATGACGAAGTGCCAGTTGGTAATGACATCGGTGGCGGTGAGCGCCCAAATGGCGGCTTCGAGACCAACCAATGTGATCACCAACGACTTTGATTGCTTGATCTGATCGAGGCCATTGACGATGTCGCTCACAGCACCCGAAGGGTTCTTACCCATCGTGATGCCGATCGTGGCTGGCAACACGGTGACTGCGGAGACGAAGAAGAGGAAGATTGCTTCGAGGCTCGAATAGTCCACTGCGAACTTCTTGAGCGTGAGATCGAGCATCTGCACGAAGGCAATCAGGAAAAGGCCAGCAAAGAGCGCGCCGGAGATGTAGCCGATACCACCGACGACAGTGATCATCATGAGCGAAAGGCTCAGAAGGATGTCGAAACGGTCGGAGTTCACGGTTCCGATTTGGGCCGCCATCATGACGCCGCCAATTCCTGCGATGGCTGCGGACATCATGAAGATCGACAGCTTCAAGCGCACAACGCTCATGCCCAATGTTGCCGATGCTGCCGGGCTGTCCTTCATCGCAGCCAGACGACGGCCGTATCCGCTGTGGCGCAGATACACCATGCCGATGCCGATGATCGCGAAGAGGCCAGCACAGAGGAACAGGAACGCGTCGGGACTGTTGAAATCGAACGGACCGATCTTTGGCTTCGGAATCGTGAGCTGCCCGGCGGTAAAGATCGTGAACTTCAATCCGAAGATGTCGCGTTCATTGCGTTCGGTAAGCACCATTCGAGAAACGAAGACGCCAAAGGCCATGGTGGCCAAGGCCAAATAGAGTCCGCGCAATCGGAGGGCCGGCAACGCGATCACCGCACCGACTAACGCGGTAACCACCGCCGCGAGCAGGATGCCCCAGAGAGTCGTGCGCGCATCGGTTCCGGTGCCAGTCGTGCCGAAGTGATACACGACGATGACGGCGATAGCACCGAACGACAACGCTGCAAGATTGATTTCGCCAGCGAAGCCGGTGAGTAGAACCAGAGACAAAGCGATGATCGCGAAGGTCAGGGCAAGGGTCAACGTATTGACCGCTGTGCGTTCCATGATGACCTTGAGGCAGAACACCACAACCATCAGGACCAGGCCAGCGATCCAAGCAGTGCGGATTGAGGGCATGCGGAATCGTTCACGCAAGCGAAGCACGGTTGCTCCACGAAGGCGATCTTGTGGAAGCACGATGAGGACGATGAACAGGAAGATCATCGGCAACGAGTTACGGAACGAACTCGACCATGTCCACTTGCTCGGGAAGTACGCGATGACATAGGTCGTTGTGAGGCCAATGACCAGTGCCCCGGCAAGGGTGCGCGGGAGGCTGCGCAGGCGACCAAACATCGCCGCAGCGAAGGCATCAATCACAAGCAGTGTGAGCTGCCCGGCACTCATTGCCGAACCGATCATCGGCTGGATGAGAATTCCGGCAAGGGCGGCGAGGAAAGAACCGCCGGCCCACGAAATCATGGCCAGCCGTTCGGGGCGGCCACCGTTGAGCTGGAGCAACTCGGGATCGTCAACAACTGCTCGCATTGCCACACCGGATCGGGTGCGTACAAACAGCAACCGAATACCCACGGCGATGGCAATGGCGATGACGAACGCAATGATTTCGTGCCACGAGACCTTGATCGAGCCGAAGTGCACAAACGCATTGGGGCCGAAGAACTTCTGGAACTGACGAGGAGTGCTTGAGGTGGGGTTCCATACCCAGGTAGCGAGAGCTTGGAAACCGAGCATCACGCCAATGGGAACGATGATCTTCGTGACCTCAGAGGTGCCACGAAGATTCTTCATGACCACCTGGTAGAGGGCCGCACCCAAAAGCGGAGCAAGAACGCCGAGGACCATGAGCAACGCAAGCGGTGCCGGCCAATTCCATCCCCACCGGAACTGCCAGTAGGTAAAGACCGCAAGCATTGCGATTGCACCCTGAGCGAAGTTGAAAATGCCGGAGGTGGTGTACGTAACGACGAGGCCGGACGCGGCGATGAAATAGGAGCCACCGATTGCCAGACCCAAGATCGTGTACTGCAGGAATGTCTGCACTCTGTTCCCCCTCGCCCCGCTCCCGGGACGTCCAGCGAATCATTCTCGTTACTGTGACCGGCGCCACCTTAGTGTTCCGAATCGGACCACCGGACGGGCATCGAAGAGGTGAGACTACCGGCACACCCGGGCCAGAGAAAGTTTCCCCGGTGAACTATTTCGCCAGCGCTAGAGCGACCGGTTACGCCTCGGCGTCAGTTCACCTGGCGGCTGCCGTCTCCCCAGTACTGCGCGCGAAGCGCCTTCTTATCCGGCTTGCCCAGAGCGCTCAGGGGAATGGCATCGATGAAATCGACACTCTTGGGAGCTTGCACCGATCCCTTGGCGTCTTTGACCAACGAAATCAGTTCCTCGGCCTCGACCGACTCCCCCGGACGGCGCACCACAACTGCCTTCACTGACTCGCCCCAACGCTCGTCGGGCACGCCGATGACTGCAACAGCCGAAACAGCAGGATGCGTGGAGATGACATCCTCGACTTCACGCGGGTACACGTTGAAGCCACCAGTGATGATCATGTCTTTCTTGCGGTCGACGATGTAGAGGAAGCCCTCGTCATCGGCACGAGCGACATCACCGGTATGAAGCCAGCCATGCTCGAACGCTTCGGCGGTTTGCTCGGGCTTGCCGAGATACCCCTTCATGTTCAGCGGACCACGCACACAGATTTCACCAGGTTCGCCGTGGGGAACAACGTTGCCATCATCATCAAGCAATGCAACGTGCAGCCACGGCACTGGTCGACCGCAACTGGCGAGTCGTTCAAGATTGTCGGGATCGTGATCTTCCTTGCGCAGCACGGTGATGGTCATCGGACATTCCGCCTGTCCGTAGAACTGGAAGAAGATCGGACCCATACGACGGATGCCCTCAGCGAGTCGCGTCGGCGAGATCGCCGATGCTCCGTAGAAGATGGTTTGAAGACTGGAAAGGTCGTACTGATCAAACTTTGGATGGTCGAGCAACACATAGATCATCGTCGGCACCAACATTGTTGCGGTGATGCGATGGTCTTGCACCGTTTGCATGAACTTCTCGGGATCGAAACCGGGCAGAACGGTAAGTGAGCCGCCCTTCAGCAGGGTCGGAGTAAAGAACGCAGCTCCCGCGTGCGATAACGGCGTGCAGATAAGAAAACGAACCTCATCGGGCCACTGCCAATCAGACATCTGAATCTGGGTCATCGTGGCGCCGCCCCGATAACTGCTCATGATCCCCTTTGGCTTTCCTGTGGTTCCGCCTGAATAGGAAATACCAGCAAGATCCTCGCCATTTACAAGCGGAGCAACGAGTGGCTTTGGTTCAAAGGTCATCGCCAAAGCATTGAGATCCTCACCAAAGTCGCACGGACCCAGAGAAAGGAAGTGCTTGATTGTCGGAACTCGTTCAGCAAGCTCGCGTGCACGATCAGTGAAGTTGTCGGGATCAAAGACAAGAGCTTCTGCTCCGCAATCACCAAGCACATAGGCCTGATCATCGGCCGAACCCATCGGATGCAACGGAGTTGAACGCGTTGCATTCACTTGATTCGCTGCCATATTAAAAAGAACTTCTGGTCGGTTGAGCGCGAGGACTGAAAGCTGTTTGCCTTGCGTCAGACCTTTTGATGCAAGTGCTTGCGAGTAGCGACTCACCATCTCGCTCATCTCGCGAGCAGTCATCTCGCGCTGACCAATGATGTTCACCGCCGGGTTGTCTGGCGTGCGACTCAACGCGCTGATGATGAGGTCAGCGGCATAGATGGGTCGGTTGAGGTCTGCGGTTTCCCACGAAGCTTCAGTCATACCGGGGAATGTAGGCCACGTCCCCGATCGATGCCCGAACGAGATCTCTCAGCTGGCTTTACTCTGGCGCTGAAATATCGATGACCCCTTGGCGACATCACGAGCGACTCGTTCGAGTAGCACCCGCAACGTGCGCAGATCATCCGATGACCATTCCGAAAACGTCTCAGCGTTGATGTCGTCGGCCGCGTGGCGATAACGATTCCATGCATCGCGACCTTTCGGGCTGAGTTCAACGATTCCAGCCCGCCCATCGGTTGGATCGGAGCTGCGGACGACATAGCCGCCGTCACCGAGTTCCTTGATCTCGCGGCTGATCAGTGGGGCTTCAAGCCCGGTGAGGCGCGCCAGCGAAGACAGGCGCACCGGGCCAGAAGATTGCAGTGCCCCCAGAATCGAGATCGCCGGCCGAGAAAGAAGGATCCCCGCGCGTTCTGAGCGGTTCCGGGCCGAGACGCGACCGGTTGAAATCCGGTTGATTCGCGAAAGCGCCTGATCAAGTTTTCGAAGATCGTCCACCCGGCTCACACCGCGAACCGTAGCGCGATCTGCCCTCAGGTGTGACGGATGACACGTTTTGGAGTTTTGGGCCTAGCGGCCTTCCCAATAGGAGCCTTCGAGCATTTGCTCCAGCAGACCTCGGAACATGATCACATCGTCCGGTTCGGCAGGGGCTTCTTGCTGTCCATACTCAACCCCACGAGTGGTGGTGCGCACCGACACGGTGGCGAAGCGGAGGGCGGCAAAGACCTCGAACCACTCGAGGGCCTCAACCGATCGGCCACTCATCTCGGTATAGAGCGCTGCCATCTCTGAGCGACGCATGAAATTGGGCAGGCCAGGCATCTCGAAGGTCTCAGCAATGTTCTGGAAGAACGCGTGCAGGAAGATCATCCATGCAAGATCAACTTCGGCCGGACCAAGACAGGCCATTTCCCAATCAAGAACTGCGGTGGGAGTCGGGCCTTCCCACAACATGTTTCCAATACGAGCATCGCCCCAGTTCAGAACCGTGGGGTTCACGACGGTCGGGCGGTTGGCCTCGAGCCATTCAAACGTTCGTTCAATAAGTGGGTAATGGATATCGCCGCGGGCCCACTCGTAATAGTCACGCTCATGACCAAGGTGTTGGTCGAGTGCCGAGTTGCCCTTGTCGGGACGAGTAAGAAACGCGAGATCGGTGTTATCGGGACGAAGTTCGTGGAGGTCAACGAGCGTGCGAACCGCGTTGCGCTGCATTGTTTCGCGGCCTTCGTCAGAAAGATCACATACCCAACCTCCGAAGACATACGGCGGCATATCGGCGGGTGCACTTCCGGGAAGTCGCTTCATCACCAAGAACGGGGTGTCGAGAACTGAGGTATCGAGTTCGACGTGCGTCACCTCAGGAACAGGAACGCTGGTGTTGGCGCGCACGACATTCATGGCGTTGGCCTGAAGCTGGATGTCGTAGTTCTGGAACACCGGAATGACGTGCGGAAGCGGCGCCATTCGCGCCACGTATTGAGTGGTCTGACCGTCAAGCGTTATGTCAAAGAGGCAGCTCTCGCTCGACATCCCATTATCGGGAGCAACGACATTGGCAACGCTGGAACCCGCGCCAAACGCGGTTGTTGCCCACTCAGTAAGTCGACCCGTCAGTTCGGACGGATCACGGCGCCACGGTGTTTCGGTGGCGTGGAAACCTTCGTCATTCTCAGCCATGCATCGGACGATAGTCGCGACAAACGACCGCTTCCGCCGTCAGTCCGTCGCTGTGAGACCAGCCAGAAGCGACTGCAATCCGTACTCAAAGACCGTGTCATAGGCAGCAGGATCAGCAAGTGCCGCGACCAGTTCACGATCCGCAAAGTCAGCAGGCCAAAGATCAGGATCAACGGTTCCGTGACTTGCGTTTCGTGCCGCAGCGCGATCCATCAAGACCGACGAGATGACATGAACCTGCAGGGCCCGCAAACGAAGTGCCGCTGCCGAACCACGCAAACCAATCGCTTCAAGTTCGACGGCGAGCGCCTGCTGCACTGGGAGAAACATCGCTGGCGAACGGTCGCGTTCGTGGGCAAGGCCGACGAGGTGCTGTCGTTCAAGCAACGTTGACCGCAGTTGTCGGGCGAGCGACGCCATCCGCTCAAGCGGCGTGTCGCCGAGAGCGCGAATGGTTTCCATCCGGTCGAGAAGGCGGTCGACAAGTCCGTCGAGTACGGCATCCCGATTACCGACGTGCCAATAAATCGATGTCACCGCCACACCAAGATCGTCAGAAAGTCGACGCATCGTGAGAGCGTCGACGCCATGGCGCTCAACGATGTTGCCCGCGACCTCAAGAATTTCGTCAGCGGTGACCGGCCGACCATCGCGGTCGACCGGTGCACCACTAATACGAGATGTTGCGCTCATGCGCGAGTTACTGCGGGATCAACGGGAAGTCGTTACCGGTCAGCCAGTGACGGCCAACTTCCTTCACCGGCGCCCAGCGGTCGGTGAGATCCTGAGCGGTACGACCTTCGCCAAGCTGACCGAGGTCGGTAGGTGTCGGACCAACCTTCTCGGAAATCTTGCGCAACGCGTCCATATCGAAACCGAATGCATCGCCGGCACTAAGGCCGAGCATGACGCGAGATTCGTCGATCGGGATGTCGTAGAAGGTCTTCTTCAACCATTCGTGCGTGTTGGGCCAGGTGCCTTCGGGATGCGGGAAATCGGTTCCCCAAAGCATGTTCTGGATTCCGATTTCGTAACGCTGTCCCATCTCACGACGCTTCACGTTGGCAAGGCCGGTGAAGCAGTTGCGGTCGATGTACTCGCTCGGAAGCATTTCCACTTTGCCCGAGAACGCGCCTGCACCGAGCTTCTCCGAACCCTTCTGTCCCGCCCACAGGCGATCCCAGAACCAGAGAAGCTGCGGAAGCCACCAGCAACCGCCTTCGGTCGCACAGAACTTGAGGTTCGGGTAGCGCTCAAACACGCCTGACCACAACATGAACCACATCGGACGAGCCGGCCACCAGGTGACCTCGGTGACGTAGATGCCAAGAAGATCGCCGTACTCTTCGCGCGGTGCCGAACCCGAATGAGTCACGATCGGCATTTCGTATTCCTCGCACAGCGCCCAAATGGGGTCATAGCGACGATCGTGATACGGGATCTGGTTGCACCAGCGCGCAGGAATCATTACTGCACCGAGACCGTGCTCCTTCGCCCACTTGATTTCGGCAAGAGCATCTTCAACTGGTCCGGTGATCGGAACCAAAGCGACGCCACAGCGACGCTCTGGGTTTGTCGAGCACAAGTCGGCAAGCCAACGGTTGTGCGCCTTCGCTCCGGCAAGGCCGAGTTCTGGATCCAAGTCGCCCGAAAGGCCAAGTCCGGCGCCGAATGGAACCGCAGTGCGGCTTTCGACTGCGTCGGAGTCGGGATAGACAACTTCGCCAGCGACACCATCACTGTCGAGGGTCTGATCACGCTTGATTGCGTCCCAGCCACCAGCAAGTTCCTCGTCGTGTTCTTCGAACCACTTCTTGGCGTACTTCTCGTCGCGGACGCCAAGACGTGTTGACGCTTCGATCAGTTCCTGCTGCTCAATGAGGAACCCATCGAGTTGCTCGTGGTACTTCTTCTCGAGATAGGGGCGATAGTCATTGGTCGGCAAACCGGCGTGACTATCAGCAGCGATGATCAGGTACGGATCGTTGTCAGCAAAATCTTCAGGCTTCATTGGTTTCTCCTCAGTCACTCGGTAGCGAACTCGTAGCCTGCAAATGCAGGGCACATATTGGCGTCAATAGGGACAGATCGTGGCGGCAAACCAGCGAACACTTCATCGACCTTCGGCCCAATTCGATCGGCGATTGGACGCAACAAGTCGAGGTCGAAGCCGTACAACTTCGCCGCGTTCAACGAAAGCATCATTTCCGCTTCCTGTTTCGGAACACCTGCGAATGCAAGAGCAATCGCTTCACGTGAATACGGAGAACTTGCTTCCTTATGTGGGTAGTCCGATCCCCACATAATCCGATCGACACCGACCTGATGACGCACGCCCATCTCCATCGGACGAATAAAGCTCGCGCCGACATGACACTGTCGGGCCCAGTACTCGCTCGGCTGGAGGGACAACTTCGCCATCACTTCGGCTCCCCAAACCTGCTCCTGGGATCCGCTTGAAGAGCGCATGCGGTTAAAGAAGTAATCGAGGCGCAGGAGTTCATCCGGAACCCACGCGGTTCCCTGTTCAGTGAACACAAGTTGCATGTCGGGATGACGCTCAAGAGCTCCACCGAGAATCAATTGATAGAACGCGCGGTGTGCATACCAAGACACCTCAAGCAAGAAGGTGATCGTGTCTTCAGGGTCGGGGCCCATGGGAGGCGCCGCCGAACCAGTGTGATGGTTCACTGGCATGCCGAGTTCTTCACAAGCCTGCCAAA
>JBIIGP010000063.1:0-9509 GCA_044236415.1 Acidimicrobiales bacterium
ACCTCGTACCTCGAAGGTGGCGACGCAGCGACCTGGAAGGCCATCCCCGGCGTTGCCACCAATCGCGAAGAAGTACTCGCAGGTGCTGGCAGTCGCTACACCTACTCGGCCAACACACTCGCAATGGACGAAGCTAAAGAACGCGGCCTCAAACGACTCGCCCTCGTTGGTATGAGTTGCCAGTCCTCAATCGCACCAGTCATGTGGTCGCGAAAGATCGGCAAGGTTTCCAAGCCGATCGTGTTCAACATTGGCTTGCTTTGCTCAAAGACTTTCGATGACGCAATCTTCGAAGAGCTCTTCGAGGCGAAGTACCGCATCCCGAAGGCGGAAATCACCAAGATGAACATCAAGGGTGTTTTCCAAATCTGGACGCGCGATGGCGGTTACCACGAAGTCAACCTCAAGGAATGTCACGACTGGACTCGCGAGGGTTGCAATCACTGCCCCGATTTCGCAGCGGAACACGCTGACATTTCGACGGGCGGAATCGGCAAGGACAATGACTGGACGCTCACCATTGTTCGCACCGACGTCGGTCGCGAAATCATTCAACGGATGATCGCCGATGGCTCAATCGAAGCTCGACCGGGCGATGAAGATCCGGGTGCAATCGCTCTTATGCGCAAACTCGCCGAGAAGAGCCGAGCTCGTTGGCCGCAATGGGCCCAAACGGAAGTTCGCCTCGGACTTCCCGAAAAGAAGAAGCCAGCAGCGAAGTAAGACTGCGGGCGATCAGCCTGCGGTCGTCGTTGTCGACGCAGCGGTTCCGGCTGCGCACTTCGTCAGTGCATCCTTGATCTCTGAAGAGACGCCATTCCAGGTCTTCTCAGGATCTGACTTCAGATCGCTATTGAGCGTGGTGAAGTCACCGATTGACATTTGGTCGACGAATACCGCGTACATGCAGAGACACGACGACTGGCTTGAACCCTTGACATCAGCCGAGATGGTGGTCTCGGTGGCTTTGAGCGCCGTATCAAGCGTTGCCGCTGTCGATGCATCGATTGCGGTGATCTCGCCAGACGAGGTGTAGAGATAATTGGTGCAGAGCTCGACAAAGTTCTGTTGCGTGAGGGTGTTGTACTCCGTAGGAGTGTTGCCCTGGGCGCAACCACTGAGCCCAATCACGAGCGCAAGGGCAAGACCAACAACACCAGCGCCAACTCGTCGTCCCAACATCGTGCTGACCATCCTCATGAAGTCGATGCCGCATCGTCCGGGGGGGCGGCGGCAGGCGGTCGCCACCGTAGTCGGTGCCCCTCGGTCTCCCGACATCAACGGTTGACAGCCGCCCGACCGGTCCGTCGGCCGAGACGGCTCGGTAGGCTCTCCTTCCCATGGCCCGTAAGCGATCTGCCCCTGCACCCACCCTCGTTCTGCTCGTTCGTCACGGCCAGACCCCCACGACCGGAACCACCCTGCCCGGCCGGGCCCGAGGCCTTCATCTGGCCGACTCGGGCATCGCTCAGGCCGAAGCCGCTGCCAGTCGAATCGCGAAGTTGTCCAAAGTTTCAGCGATCTACGCCTCACCACTCGAACGCACTCGTGAAACCGCCAAGCCGATCGCTCGGGAACGCAAACTCAAGGTGGGAATTGATCGCGGTCTGCTCGAATGCGACTTCGGCGACTGGACCGGCAAGAAACTTGATGCTCTCCGCAAGCTTCCCGAATGGACAACCGTGCAGCGCTATCCCAGCGGTTTCCGATTCCCCAACGGCGAGTCCTTTGCGGAAATGCAGACCCGTATGGTCGGCGCGATTGATTCACTGGTTGCAAAACACCCAGGGCAAACGATTGTCGCTGTCTCGCATGCCGATCCGATCAAAGCTGCGATCGCGCAAGCGCTCGGAACTCACCTTGATCTCTTTCAACGCATTGTCGTTTCGCCCTGCTCAATCTCCGCAATCCTCTATTCATCGGGAGGACCAGCGGTCCTCACGGTGAACTCGACAGGCGACGATCTGTCAAAGTTGGGACTCTCGTGAGCGAGTCCTGGGAGTTCATGGATCCTGACGCAGTTGTTCCCGGCGCCTTTGGCGAACCAGGCCGACGAACCTTTTTCATTCAAGCCAGCGATGCTGGACGCACCGTGTCGTTCAAGCTCGAGAAACAACAAGTCGCTGCATTGTGTGAATACCTCGACGGGATCCTGACCGATCTTCCTGCCATTCATCCCGGGCAATTCGTTGCACCGATTTCAGCGAGTCCTCCTCTTGACATGCAATGGACGGTTGGCGGCCTCGCCGTTGCCTACGAAGAAGACGATGACCGACTCGTGATCGTTGCGGAAGAAGTACCCGACCTCGACGAAATTGCTGACGATGCGTTCGACGAAGACTTCGGGTTCGAATCGGCGACAGCGCGATTCCGCCTTACGCGCGCGCAGGTCGCAGCATTTATCGCCGTTGGAAATGACCTTGTTCGTGCCGGACGCCCAGCCTGTCGGCTGTGCGGTCGTCCGATGGATCCAGGTGGTCACCCTTGTCCGCGTCTGAACTAGACGCAGAAAGCGACGGCAAGATCGGAGCCGTCATCACGAGCGGTCACATTGAACTCATCGGACGGATGCCATGGAGTTCAAACGCAACCTTCCTCGCCGAAGCAACCTTGGGCGAGGACTCCGTTCGTGTGATCTACAAGCCCCATATCGGCGAGCGGCCACTGTGGGATTTCCCTGATGGCTTATGGAAGCGCGAAGTTGCTGCGTACGAACTCAGTCACGCTCTTGGCTGGGACGTCGTTCCATTCACCGTCGGACGCGAGGACGCACCCCACGGAATTGGTTCCGTGCAACGTTTCATTGATGCCGACTTTGAGCAGCATTACTTCACCATGCTCGAGGAAGAAGAAACCCACGATCAGTTGCAACGAATGGCGGTCTTCGACTTTGTCTGCAACAACACCGACCGCAAAGGCGGTCACTGCTTAATCGACGACGCGGGCCACATCTGGGGCATCGACAACGGCCTGTCATTCCACGCCGAATTCAAACTTCGCACCGTCATCTGGGATTTTGGTGGCGAAGAGATCGACGACGAACTTCTTGCAGACCTGCAGTCGCTCGTCGACAACGGTCTGAACGATTCCGTAAAGGGATTGATCGGCACCTTTGAACAAGACGCTGTGCTCGGCCGAGCGCGGGCGCTTCTTCGCGAAGGCGTGCTCCCGATTGACGAAAGCGGCCATCGCTACCCTTGGCCGTTGATCTAAACCGCGTCAGTCGCCGTTCAATGAAACCGTCGGTAACGACAAACGCCCCGGCCATTGACCGGGGCGTTTGAACACTGCAGTGCTGGAGATCAGCGAGCCTTAAGAGCCTCGATGAGCTGCGGCAGAACCTTGTGCACGTCACCAACGATGCCGAGATCGCTGACCGCAAAGATCGGCGCTTCAGCGTCCTTGTTGATGGCGATGATGTTCTTTGAGCCCTTCATACCGACCATGTGCTGCGTCGCGCCGGAAATACCAGCAGCGATGTACACGGTGGGCTTGACGACCTTGCCGGTCTGGCCGACCTGGTAGCTGTAGGGAACCCAACCAGCGTCGACGATCGCACGGGATGCACCCGGGGCAGCCTGTAGGAGCTTCGCGAGATCCTCAACAAGTGCGAACTGCTCTTTTTCGCCAAGACCACGACCACCCGAAACCACAACTGCGGCTTCATCGAGTGACGGCCCTTCACGCTCTTCGACGTGACGGTTGGTGACCTTTGCCCCAGCGCTCTTACCGCCATCGGGAACCGCAATGGTCTCGACTGCAGCGGCGCCGCCGCCAGCGGATTCTGCGACGAAGGACTTCGGACGCACGAGCACAAGGTGGGGACCAGCAGCAGTGAAGGTTGTCTTCACGTCGGTGGTGCCGCCGAACACTGGCTCGGTCGTGACGAGGCTTGACCCGTCGACCTCGAGGTCAGTGTTGTTGGTGATCACGGTGCGGTCGAGCTTGGCCGAAAGGCGACCAGCGATGTCACGACCGACATATGAGGTAGCAGCGATGATCGCGTCGGGAGCGTTGCCGCCTTCGACGAGAGCAGCGATGGCACCAGACACCGGAACGCCCGGAAGTGCACCAGCGAGATCGCCAGTTGTGTACACCTTTGATGCGCCGAACTCACCGAGTTGGCCAGCAATCGCGTCGGCGTCGCCGCCGGCGTAGACCGCTTCAACCGTGTCGGCCAACGAACGGGCCTTGGTGAGAAGTTCAAGAGTGGTTGTGGTGACCTTGCCGTCAGTTGCTTCGGCGAGCACCCAAATCTTCGAAAGAGCCATGATCAATTCCTCCTAGAGAACCTTGAGGTCGTCGAGGAAAGCGACGATCTTCTCGGCGGCGGTGCCGTCGTCTTCGAAGACCTCACCAGCCTCGCGAGCGGGAGCTTCCGCAATGGACACGATCTGCTGACCAGCACCGGCCCAACCGACCTGACTGGCATCAAGACCAAGGTCAGCCACAGTCAGTGTGTCGACCGGCTTGGACTTGGCCGCCATGATGCCCTTGAAGGACGGGTAACGCGGTTCAACAACACCGGCGGTCACCGACACAAGAGCGGGAAGCGGGCATTCGACATCGTCGTAACCAGCTTCAGTCTGACGCTGAATCTTGACGGTGCTTCCTTCGACGCTGATCGACTTGGCGAAGGTAACCGACGGAAGATCGAGCAAACCAGCGATCTGCTCGGGAACTGTTCCGGTGTAACCGTCACTTGATTCGGTCGCGGTGAGAACAAGGTCCGCACCTTCGACACGCTGAATGGCCTTTGCGAGCACCTTGGCAGTTCCGAGTGCATCGCTACCAGCGAGTGCATCATCACTGACGAGGATCGCCTTCGCAGCACCCATGGCAAGAGCGGTTCGAAGACCGGACACTTCACCATTCGGAGCCATAGAGACGAGTGTGACTTCACCGCCACCGGCAGTGGTCACAAGCTGCAGCGCCATCTCAACACCGTACGAATCAGATTCGTCGAGGATGAGCTTGCCGTCTCGCTTCAGGGTTTTAGTAGTGGGATCCAACGCACCAGGATCAGCCGGGTCCGGGATCTGCTTGACACAAACGACAACGTTCATAGGTCGAATCCTGCCCGCAGAATGGGGTTGGGGCCAAATCACACGGGCACATTGTTTGAGGCCCGGCGCAAAGACGTCACCTCCGGGGCTCCGCTACGGTCAAAGTCCTTGTGAAGATGCACCTAATCGTCAATCCATCGGCCTCTTCGGTCACCGCCCGGGGACGGGTGGTGATCACCAAAGCCCTTGCCGCCGACCACGAGGTCACCGTCTCGGAGACCGCCCGGAGGGGGCACGCCACTCGCCTTGCTGCCGCGGCCGCAGCCGACGGCGCCGATGTCGTCGTCGTCCTCGGAGGCGACGGCACACTCAACGAAGCGGCCAACGGACTCGCAGGGACGACCACGGCGCTTGCCGCTGTTCCTGGCGGTTCCACGAACGTCTTTGCCCGCACACTCGGCTTACCAGATGATCCCATCGAAGCCACCGGCGCACTTCTTGATGCTCTCTCTAACAACTCAATCCAACGCATTGGACTCGGGTCGGTAAATGGTCGCTACTTCTTATTCCACGTCGGAATCGGATTCGACGCCGCGGTTGTTGCCCAAGTTGAACGACGCGGTTCGTTGAAACGATGGGCAAACCACGCGCTCTTTGCTTGGGCTGCATTCGATACGTGGCTGCGCAAATACAACCGCAAGCGTGCGCACTTCAGCGTTCGGGTCGAAGGTCAACCAACAGTCGACGACGCAATGTTTACGGTTTGCCTAAACACCGACCCCTACACCTTCATTGGTACGCGTCCGTTCACCATCGCACCTGAAGCTTCGCTCGATCGACCATTAAGCATCGTCACTCTGCGAACACTTAACGCCGTGCCACTTTTGCGGATCTTGTCCTCGGCACTTGGCTCAGGCCGACAACTTCGAAACAACAAGAACGTCTCTTTTCACACTGACGTCACACATGTCGAGATCGACGGTTTTGGACCAATCCCTCACCAGGTCGACGGCGATTATCTCGGCGATGTTGAACATCTCGATTTGCGATACGAACCCGATGCGTTGTCGCTTGTTGTTCCGCGAGTCACTTCTCGCTGAGAACCGCGCGACACAAACTCGGAACATTCGTGATGATGGCGTCGACGCCCATTTCGGCAAGAGCACGCATCCGCTCGGGGTCGTCGACGGTCCACACATTCACCGCTATTGCGAGTGCGTGCGCACGGTCCACAAACTCTTTTGTCACGATTCCGTGCCAAGGATTGATCGCGACATGCCCCGCAGACGCCGCGCGCTCGAGATCGGATTGCAATGTCTCGCCGTGAGCATTGAGTAACCCCGTGGGAAGAGTTGGGTCCAATGCTTGGACTTGGTCACAAATGTCGTGATCAAAGGAGGTCACGAGGAATTCACGCGATGTCGGTTCTGACTGCAGAAGTTCCACAACTTTTGCGATGAGAGATGGCCGAAGCGCATCGACGCCATCGGGCTTAATCTCAACGTTCACTGCTAGTGGCGAGCATGCGGCAAGCGCTTCGGCCAGCGTCGGAATGACGTCAGGAAGGTCAGTAGCCGAAAGCTCTCCCAAGACCCGCCCGTCGGCCAAAACAGGGTCGTGATGCACCACCATCTCGCCATCGGCAGTGAGGTGGACATCGAGTTCGACCCAATCGGCCCCCTCCGTCACCGCTCCAGCGAAGGCGCTGAGCGTGTTGCCTGGCGGATTCGCTGCTGATGCCCCCCGATGTGCAACAACGTTCACCATTTGCCCACCGTACGCGTTTGACCAGCGATGTTTTGCTCAAACTCCACGTTTGTAGTTTACGTGTCATTCGTCACAAACAATTCGTAACCGTCAGACCCACCGCGGTATCGCGGGCGCTGACCTGAGGATTTGCAAAAAACCCTTGCGCGTGATTTGCCCCGCAAGTACGTTCTCGCCCCTCAGCCACACACGTCCGGGTCCGTTCGAATCACTTCTCGATTCTCACGGTGCGGAGAGGTGGCATGAACACACATCTCACGGATCGGCCGGAAAACCGCTTCGTGACCCCTGATCCTGGAGGAACCGTGGCCCTGACCGCGCCCCATGCAATGACCCTGAACGCAATCGCCGACGATTGGCGTGACCAGTCCGCTTGTCGTGACACCGATCCCGATCTTTTCTTCCCGGTCGGCACCACTGGCCCAGCGATTGAGCAGATCGAAAACGCAAAGTCCGTTTGCACCGACTGCGAAGTTCGTCAGCCCTGCCTCGACTTCGCCCTTGCCACCAATCAGGACTCGGGCATTTGGGGAGGCACTTCAGAAGAAGAGCGCCGCAAGCTCCGCCGTCAATGGCTCGCCGCTCGCCGCAAGGCATCCTGATTCCCTGAGTCTCTGAGTCTCTGACTCGTTCAAACGACCTCCCCTCGGGGAGGTCGTTGTCGTTTTGGACCCAAGTCGAGAGATGCCTGCCTCAGCGGCGGACAGGCACCGAGATCCGGACAGCGGTGCCAGGACGGTCGCTCGTGCCCTCGCCAGCCGAGAACCCGATGGTTCCCCCTAATTCGGTCGTCACGAGCGTACGAACGATTGAGAGGCCCAACCCTTTGCTGTCGTCGATCGTGAAGCCCGGTGCTGTTCCCGTTCCGTTATCGGTCACCGTCACCCGCAAGCGAGTGCCGGTGTTCTCAAGTTCAACGATGACCGTGGCGTCATCGGTTGGTCCCGACGCAAACGCGTGATCAACCACGTTCTGCAGAAGTTCGGTCAGCACGACGGCAAGCGGTGTCGCGACATCGGCGGGAAGAATCCCCGCATCGCCGACCACCGTGAATCGGATCGGACGATCAGGCGAGATCAGGCCTTCCTCCACCATTCGCACAAGTGGTCGAACGATTTCGATAAACGGAACGTCGTCTCCGATCGTGGTCGACAACGTTTCATGCACAAGAGCGATCGACCGAATGCGTCGAACTGATTCTTCAACCGCAGCCTTCGCTTCCGGCGATGACAAACGACGGCCTTGCAAACGAAGCAGCGCAGAGATCGTCTGCAAATTGTTTTTTACTCGGTGATGAATCTCGCGAATCGTTGCGTCTTTTGACAACAACATGAGATCACGCCGGCGCAGTTCAGAGATGTCGCGCATAAGCACAAGAGCGCCGGTCACTTCTCCGTCGGCAACAAGTGGAACGATGCGCAGAAGAATCGTGACGTTCGGGCCACGTTCGATTTCCTCGGCAGTTGGGCGAGCAAGCGCAAATGCTGCGCGCACTGGAGAATCGGGGAGGCCGAGTTCTCCGAATCTTTCGCCTTCCGAGTTTGCGTGCACGCCGATTCGGTGCAGTCCCGAAATTGCGTTTGGTGATGCGAACTGAACTCTCTGTTCCGCATCGAGCACCATCACACCATCGCCAACTCGAGGCATAACAACGCCTCGCTCCTCTTCACCCGAAAACGGAAAGCCTCCATCGGCAACCATTTCGGCAAAGCGATTGAACACATCAAGATAGGTGCGCTCGAGAACACCGTCCTGTCGCGCCACATGTTGATTCGCATCCTTCGTGAGCACCGCGATCGTTCGCCCACCAAAGGTGACAGGAATGCAGGTTTCACGAACCGGACCCTCGATCGCCCCGGGAGGGATCTCCCCCTCAGCGAATGCACCCGTCAGAAACGCTTGATCAACGAGCGGCCGTTCCACGGCAGTAACGACGCGTCCAACCCAGTCATTTGTGAAAAGGGTTTGGCTCGTTGTGGGTCGAATCTGTCCGAGCACAACCATCGAGTGCTCATCAGCAGCACTTCGATCGCGACCGAACAACATGAGGTCGGAGAAACTCAGATCAGCGAGTAGCCCCCACGTGCCCAGCAATCGCTGGAGGTGGTCTGTCTCCGCAGCGGTGAGCCGCGACCGTTGTTCAGCGAGCTCCGCCAGATTGGCCATTGGAGCGTGGCGACGGGATCAGCCCGCGCCGAAACCGATTCGGCGTTCGCTATCGGAGGTGCCCAATTCGATATACGCGATCTTTGCGGAAGGAACAGCGATGTCACGCCCGTGGCGATCGGTCAACCAAAGGACACTGGTGGCGTCGGCCAGCGCAGCATCGATCGATGCGCGCACATCAGCGCGATCGACATTGGACGCCATCTCGATCTCGATTTCCTTAGGTGTCTGTTGCACACCAATACGTACGTCCACGAAGTTCCTCCTGTACGAAACCGACCTGATAGCCGGCGCCTCATGCTAGGTCGCGAGACCGAGCCTTCATCCCAGCAGCTTGAGTCCAGCGTTATAGCGGCGAGTCGGGGCGAGTTCGAGGTCGATGACCTCGGCCAGTGCACGGATCGCAACAGCAGCTTCGCTCTCGGGTTCCACAGCCACCACCGGGCGGCCATCGTCGGATCCCTCACGAAGAGCAGGCACCAGAGGAACCTGGCCGACGAAGCGAACGCCGAGACGCTCGGCCAACTCGGCGCCACCGCCTGCGCCAAAGAGTTCGTAGCGCTTGCCGTC
>JBIIGP010000064.1:0-9315 GCA_044236415.1 Acidimicrobiales bacterium
CGCTGGCGCACTCATCGGCTACTGGGCGAGCCGACGCGTCTTCGCTCCGTTGCTCGATGTCGGCACCGCTGCAGGCGCAATTGCTGGCGGCCGCCTCGACACTCGACTCCCAGAAGGAGTCGACGCAGACCTCGATCTCATCTCAAAGCCATTCAACGAAATGGCTCAAGCACTGGAAGACCGAATTGAACGCGATGCCCGATTCGCGTCTGAAGTCAGCCATGAGTTGCGTTCACCACTCATGACCCTTGCAGCGTCGATCGAGGTGCTCGAAAACACTCGGGACGATCTTCCCGAACGAGCTCGTACCGCTCTCGTGTTGCTGTCGGCAGATATCGATCGTCTCCAGCAACTCGTCGAGGACCTCCTCGAGATTTCCCGATTCGACGTAGGCGCAATCACTTTGCACCTCGAAGAAGTTCTCGTGGTCGAACTCGTCTACCAATCCGTGAGCATTCTTGGCGGCGGAGGCGTCCCCGTTATTCACGACATCGATACCGACGAACTTGTTGTGCGCGTCGACAAACGTCGATTCGGCAGAGTCATTGCCAATCTCCTCGACAATGCAGATCGCTATGCCGGCGGCGCGACATCAGTGACCGTTGAACGAGTCGAAGACATGATCCAAATCAGCGTCGAGGACAACGGCAACGGCGTGCCTGAAGACGAACGCGACATTGTGTTCGACCGCTTCTCTCGCGGCAGCGAGGGCGGAAACCGTTCGAATGACACTGGCGTTGGCCTTGGACTCGCACTCGTCGATGAACACATCCGACTCCACGGTGGCCGAGTGTGGGTTGAAGATCGTCGTGACGGCGACCACGGCGCTCGATTCGTCGTTGAACTCTCCTTGGTTGATCCGCCTGCACCCAACGAAACCGAAGAGGAAGTCCAATGAGCACCCACCCACTTCGTCGCCTTATGGGCATTGCCGCGCTCATTGTTTGCCTGAGTCCGATCGTTGCCGCTTGCAGTATTCCTACCGAGGATCAACCGCAGCCGGTCAACCGCGAACAACCCACGACAACGGTGCCAGCTGCTCCCTAGACAGCAGTCAACGGTCTCCTGAACTAGATCGGGAGATCACCGGTTGCCGCTCGAGTACTCCCGTGGTCGCGCCAGGCAGCGATGGTGCGTTGAGCGATACGCATCTGATGGATTTCGTCAGCGCCATCAGCGAACCGGGCCCAACGAGCCTGCTGATACATGTGAGCCAAAGGCGTGTCGGTTGAATAGCCCAACGCTCCGTGAACTTGAATCGAGCGATCAATGATGCGATTCAAAGAGTTCGCAACGAAATGCTTCGCCATGGAAACTTCTGCTGTGAAGTCATCACCACGATCGATCTTGTAGGCAGCATGCAGCACCATCAGTTTGCACTGGTAGAGCTCCATCGCTGAATCAGCAATGAGCCACTGAACACCTTGCTTCTCGGCAAGGATCGAACCGTGTGAATAACGATCGAGGGATCGCTCAACCATCATGTCGAGCGCCACTTCGGCCTGCGCGATCCAACGCATGCAATGGGCAAGTCGGGCAGGTCCGAGTCGGTACTGACCTAAACGATGCCCCTGGCCACGACCGCCGAGCATGGCCGAATCGGAAACGCGGAGGTCTTCAATCAGGATCTCAGAGTGGCCCGTCGAGCCATGCATCGTTTCGATCTGGCGCACTTCGTTCCACCCCTCGGTGGGGATGTCGACAAGAAACGCCGTGTTCGCAGCCTGAGGCAGATCGGGATCGTCTTCAGTTCGCGCAACGAGAATGGCGAAACTGGCCCGGTGTGCATTTGAGATAAACCACTTGTGACCGTTGATTACCCACTCCTCACCGTCCTGTTCGGCATGAGTGCGGATCAACGTCGGATCTGATCCTGCGACCTCGGGTTCCGTCATCGCGAAGCATGACCAAACGCGACCCTCACACAGCGGGCGTAAGTACTTCTCTTTCTGCTCATCGGTTCCCCAATGCAGCAACGTATGCATGTTGCCTTCGTCCGGAGCCTGGCAATTAAACACCCACGGTCCTAGACGGGTTCTCGCCGCCTCTGCTTGAACCATCGCGAGTTGCACGTGCCCGAGACCCATGCCGCCCCACTCGACCGGCATATGCGGAAGCCAGAGTCCGAGCTCCTGTGCTTGACGACGCAACTCAATCAGTTCTGCGACATATGCACGCCGATCAGTCTCCGCTACCCCCTCGGCTTCAAGCCGCTTCTCGGTCGGCGCCACGACCTCGGTGATAAAGGTGCGGACCTTCCCGCGGATCTCTTCGAGTTCGGGTGACAGACTGAAATCGATGCTCATGTCCGCAGTCTGCCCCGAACTGAGGCCCTCGTGACTGTTGTCGTCGCGATCGATGCCGGAACCACCGGAGTCCGAGCCATTGCGTTCGACCATCAAGGCCTTCCCGTCTCATCGTCGTACCGGGAATTCACTCAGTTCTTCCCCCAACCCGGATGGGTCGAACACGATGCCAACGAGATTTGGACGGCGATCCAACTCGTCCTCGCCGAGCTCAAGACAGCGCTCGATGCATCGGGCGAAACCATCGCCGCAATTGGAATCACCGACCAACGCGAAACGATCGTCGCGTGGGATCGATCCACCGGTCAGCCCCGACATCGGGCCATCGTGTGGCAGGACCGACGAACTGCCGACTATTGCGCGCAACTTGAATCCGACGGCGCGCTTGGTCTTGTTCGATCGACGACAGGCCTCGTCCTTGATCCGTACTTCTCCGGCACGAAGGCGCATTGGCTCTTCACTGAAGGTGGCATTGCACCAGATGACTCTGTTGCTATCGGCACCATCGATTCCTGGCTCATCTGGAAACTGACCGACGGCGAGGCACACGTCACCGATGCGACGAATGCCAGTCGCACGATGTTGTTCGATATTCGATCCGGCGAGTGGTCCGATGAGTTGTGCGAGTTACTCGGCGTTCCCCGCCATGTGCTTCCCCAAGTTGTTCCGTCGAGTGGTCGCGTCGCCGTTACCTCGTCATCGTGTGCGCTCGGCCCCGGAATCCCCATCAGTGGCATTGCCGGCGATCAGCAAGCATCGCTTTTCGGTCAAGCCTGCTTCGCGCCTGGCATGGCGAAAAACACCTATGGCACTGGCAGTTTTGTTTTGATGAACATGGGGACCGAGTGTCCTGCTCCCGTCGAAGGCTTGTTGACCACGATTGCTTGGTCGCTACCAACTGAATCGGGCACACCCCAACTCACATACGCCTACGAAGGTGCAATCTTCGTCACTGGTTCGGGAGTGCAGTGGCTTCGTGATGGTTTGCACCTGATCGACAACTCGAGCGAGATCACCGCTCTTGCGTCTTCCGTCGACAGCACCGAAGGGGTCGTCGTTGTTCCTGCGTTCACAGGTCTCGGGAGTCCGTGGTGGGATCCGTACGCGCGCGGAACAATTCTTGGAATTACACGCGGTACAACGGCAGCGCATATCGCTCGGGCGATGCTCGAATCAATAGCGTTGCAAACCCGCGACGTTGTTGACGCGATGACGAACGCTGGCGGCCTCGCTCTCCGATCGCTACGAGCCGACGGCGGCGCAGCAAGCGATTTCGTGCTGCAACTTCAAGCCGACCAACTCGGAGTCCCGGTGCATCGCCCAACCGTGCCTGAAACCACTGCTCTGGGCGCGGCGTACCTTGCGGGGCTCGCCGAAGGTTTCTGGGACTCTCTTGACGACATCGCCCAGAACTGGGCGATCGACATCACCATTGAGCCGTCGTCTGATCGCTCAATGATCGAACTTGGTCACCAACAGTGGCTCAGAGCGGTCGAACGATCTCGCGGTTGGGCGAAAGAATCAATCGGCGACTAATCGAAGTTCAGTGCCAAGCCGAAGGATGTTGCTGGCGCGCTGCAGTCGTTAACTCTCGAAACCTAGTGTCAACGATCCGAGCCAGAGCGGCCGCTTGCCTCCGTTCACGAGCCCGAAACGATTCACCGTTCCGGCCCATCACCAACGCTCTTCCGGCTGCGGGCAACGGGGCCCAGACCACGTCAGATGGTGCGGCGTCTCCATCAGAAACACGAGCAGAGGACTGACTTCCTGCCACGAACGCGGCAATCCACGCAGCGGATGGACAATCACCGACCCCTGAGATGATCGAACCATCGGCAAGATCGAGAACGACTCCCCAATGAGCGCCAACGGTTCGAACACCGTGTACACAGAGTTCTTCGATTGCCGCTGCCGGAGTCGGCGCACCAACCAAAAGTGCAGCAGTCTCGAGCGCATCGACGCGCGGATCGTGCAGCGCTTCGGCTGCTGGACGAATGCTTTCGATGTCGACTCCATCGACCTGATGGATTTCGGCGACCAACAACTCGACAAGCGCGTCGTCAGGAAGTTCGACCACGAGCTCATCGATTGCGCGACCGGCGCCACGCTCCAGGATGTCGATGCCAGTCACGTCTCCACCAACTGCGCCGATCCGGCTCGCCAAGGCACCCAGCGCTCCGGGACGATCAGGCATCCACACTCGAAGGATGTAGGTCTGAGTCATGTCCACACCTTAGGGATCGCGAGTGAACGCCATGTTTCCATGGCACGACATGAGCGCGAACTCACTTGACCTCTTCGCTCCAGAACGCGGGATTACTGGCCGTCAAGACGGGTGAGAGCCCGACGCAGGTTGCGGACCGCCTGCTGTGTGCGCTGCTCGTTTTCAATAAGCGCGAATCGCACAAACCCTTCGCCACCCGGACCAAAACCGACACCCGGGGATGCCGCAACATTGGCCTCTTTGACGAGGTAGGACGCGAATTCAATGGACTTCATGTCGGAGTACTGCTCGGGGATCGGTGCCCAGACGAACATGGTGCCCTTGGGCGGTTCGATATCCCAACCAATGCGCTTCAAACCGTCACAGAGAGAGTCACGGCGAGATTGGTAGATCTCGTTGACCTCCATTGGGAAATCAGCGGCTTCGTTGAGGGTGACCGTTGCTGCGATCTGAATGGGCTGGAACGTGCCGTAATCGAGGTAGCTCTTGAACTTGGCGAGCGCAGCAACGACGTCGGCACGACCAAGCATGAACGCAACGCGCCAACCGGCCATTGAGAACGACTTCGTCATTGAATACAACTCGACGGCGACTTCCTTGGCCCCTTCGGCCTGAAGAATCGATGGTGGTCGATAGCCGTCGAAACCGATATCGGCGTAGGCGTTGTCGTGCACCACAACAACATCGTGTTCACGAGCAAAGTCGACAACCTTCTGCATGAACTCAAGGTCGACACAGGTGGTCGTCGGGTTATGCGGGAACGACATGACGATCACGCGTGGCTTGGGCCAGGAGTACTCCCATTGCTCGCGAAGATTGTCGAAGAAGTCTTGGCCCGTACCGAGGGGAACCTCACGGATATCGGCACCGGCGAAGAGCGGTCCATAAATGTGAATTGGATACGAAGGCGAAGGGACAAGCGCCGCATCGCCTGGCTGCAACAAGGTCCACATGAGGTGAGAAAAACCCTCTTTGGCACCGATTGTGCTGATGACTTCGGTGTCGGGGTCCAGAGTCACGCCGAATCGATGTTGGTAATAACCGGCGATTGCTTCTCGAAGTTTCGGAATGCCCCGGCTCGACGAATAGCGATGGTTGCGGGAGTTGTGCGCGGCCTCAGTCAACTTCTCGACTGCGATATCTGGCGACGGGAGATCTGGGTTACCGAATCCGAGATCGATGACGTCCTGACCGGCGCGGCGTGCCTCGATCTTCAACGAATCGATGATCGTGAAGACGTAGGGCGGCAGCGCATTTATTCGGCGGAACTCCATTTGGGCGAGGTTAGTGGAGCAGCGCGGCGCCAATGGCACCCGCCGAGGGCCCTGACTGGGCCGGCTCGATGCGAGTTCGGCGGCGCGATCGCCCACCAAGGACCTCGTCTGCAAAGAGTTCTCGTGTCCGTTCGAGGTACAGATCGGAGACCGACACCAAACCCCCACCGATCACAAAGAGTTCGGGATCAAGGACATCAGCGAGATTCGCCAGCCCCCGGGCCAACCATTCGGCAAACTCGGCCCAAACGTCGAGGGCCAGAGCGTCACCGCTGCGAGCAAGTTCCACGAGCACTTCGCCCGTGATGGCGCGTCCGCTGCGATCAGTGGCAAGGCCACGCTGTTGCGCCAACCACACAACTCCCGAACCTGAGGCATAACGCTCCCAACAGCCGTTCCGCCCACAGACGCAAAGAGGCCCGGCTGGGTCGACGCACATGTGTCCGGGTTCGCCCGCAAAGCCATGAGCTCCGCGTCGGATCGAGCCCCCGATCGCGACTCCCCCGCCGATGCCCGTACCCAGGGTCACGAGGACGGTGTCATCAATTCTTTGCGCGACGCCATAGGTCATCTCGGCAACGAGCGCACAAGTGGCGTCGTTCTCTATGTACACCGGGACACCAAGCGCGCCCTCAACCGCAGATCGAACCGGAACATCGATCATGCACTGAAGATTTGGCGCGGCACGCAGAACCTCTCCATCTTCGACCAACCCCGCAAGACCAATCCCAAGATGGCCTTCGGTGCCACACATCTGGGCGAGTTCAAGAAGTGAGGAGATGACACCCTCTACCGATGAGGGAGTCGAAACAAGATGTTGCGCAAGGATTTCGGTGGGTTGCGACCGATCAACCGCCACCGCGAGCATCTTCGTGCCGCCAACATCGATGCCCACCAAACGTTCGCTCACACACAAATGATTAGTCCATCAGAGCGACAGAGTCGGGAGTTTAGGCAGGAAGGTCGAGTCAGTACCGGAGAAGGGCGCCGATACGACCATGCACATCGAGGTCAGCGTTACCTTCGCACGTAACGATGTGGGCCCCTTCGAGGAGAGCCGCGTCGACTGCATCGCTGACGACGTCATCGACCCTTTCCATTTCTTGGCCGTCCACCGGACACTTGGGACCCCTCAGCGCCAGCGCTCCACACGGACACAACCAACCCGATTCTTCGAATCCATTCGACACGAGGAGTGTGGCAACGCGGCGTTCATTCAATGCACTGAGCACTGACCCAAGACCGGCTATCCCCTTGTTTCCCGAACCGATCGCATCACGAAGCTTCGTAACCGCTGCTTGTTCACGCTCAAGTTCAACGACTCGTTCAATTTCAAATGCGGCTTTCGCTATGTCGGTTTCGTTTGCTGCCACCGGCACGTGAATGCGGGGAGCTAAACGTTCGCGAAGATAAGGATGCAACTCGTGCTCAACAGCGGAGTAGACCTCATCCGTTGCTCCAATACTCAGCCGACCAAACCCTCGCTCCTGAAAGAGACGAAACACCGCCTCGGTTGAGTGGCGGAAATGTTGATGAGCGAGTTCGTCAATGTGGTGTTGTTCACGCTCTCGAGATCCGCGACTCGCATCATCTCTGCGGTCGTAGTCGCGCGGAAGCGCTTCAAAAAGTTCGGTCCGCTCAACGACTTCGCCGAATTGAAAGATGAACATCCGGGCCCGTTGCCGATCAACAAGCATGACGCCCAGTGGCTCGAGCTGATGAACAATTGCTTCGAGCGGCGCAACTACCGGCGAGTGGTTCACTGAAAGTCGATTCGCGACAGAAACTGGAAGCCGAATCACTTTCCAGTACTTCTTCTCTGCACATGAAAACATTGCAAGGCCGCGAACACCATGGCGATCGAAATGCGTTGCGACGTAATCGGAAATGAGCGCAAAGTCGGCATCGAACGACTGACCAGGATGGGTAGCAAGCAACTGTTTCTTCAAAGACTCAAGTTCGAGCTGGTAATCCTTGGGACGAATATGTCTGCGACCATCAACATCGAGGTAACAACTCACAACAGGCGTGTCGGCGCTTTTGAAACTTGCCAATTCCTTGATCGTTGTCTCGGTGATCACGGTCATGGAGCCTCCTCAGTTGTCGAACTGCTTCAACCAAGCGTAGGCCTCAGACCCGCGCTCCGCTCAGGAACTTTTGTCAGTTCCCCCAGAGCCGCGAGTCACATCTTTGACGACGTCGGTCGCAACTCGCTGTGCCTGTTGCGCAATAGCCGAAACAACTCCAACAACTCGTTCGGTTGCAGATGGGTCATCAAGCAGCGCTTCGGCTGCATCAAGAAACGATCGGCCCGCAGCAATCAGTTCACGGGCTGCTGCCCGCATCGCGTCTTCGTCTGGCGTCATTGACTCGACGAATCAGTCGTCTTCACTCGGACGAGGAGAACCTTCGACCCGAGCTTTGAGCTCCCCGAGTGCAGTCTTGATGATCCGTCCTTCAGCGCGACGCTTTACGAATCCTGGAATTGGATACACCAAATCGATTGCCAGTTCATAGACAACGTCGGTCGCAGCACCATCTTCGGCCGGAGTCAGTACGTAGGCGCCATCGAGTTCGCGAGGCAGATCACCTTCAACAAGTTCCCAACCCAAACGGTTCGGGGCCGAGGCGTAGTCATATCGGAGTCGATAGGTGGTGCTGCGGCCCATGGCGGCGGCACGGAACTCGACAACGATCGCGCGGCCATCGGAATCGGACTCGACAACCGTGACCTCTTTAAGGTCGCCCGCCCAATCGGGGTAGGAAGAAAAGTCGACCAACGTCGCGAAACAACGATCGACCGGGGCTGCAATGCGGATTTGCTCTTTGGCCTGTTCGGACATGCCCGTACCCTACTCCGCTCCTACTCGGCGTCGTCTGCCGCCTTCTTCGGTGCTGACTGTTTATGAACACGCCGAGCTTCTTCCCGACGACCCACCCGACTGAGCTCTGGTGTTCGTTCCGGGAAGGTCCCGTATGCGGCAACCCACAAACCGGTAAATCCGAGGGCCCACATCGGTGCGAGAACACCGAACGCCAGTGCCGTGTAGAGATGAAGCGACGCAACCACGATCGACGCAACCACCTGCACCGTCAGCGAAACCATCAGTGTGGTCTGCACGCGTTTGGGTGCAGTCCCCGAAGCAAAGAAGAGGCCGCCAATTCCAATCGCTTCGGTTCGGCTTCGATCAATGGCACGAAAGAACGCGAGTGCAAAAACGATCATTCCGACAAGGAACTCGAACAGTGAGAGTGCGACATAAACGCCGGTGAGCGCTCCTTGAACGATCGCAGCAGCGAACCCGACCACCACGAAAACAACTGTGCCAATAACCGTTGCCCGAAGAATTCCCTTTCCAGCAACTGGTTGTGCGGGGTCCGTCCCGATCGGACTGTCGCTCTCGTTCTTTTTGTCAGTCACGTCAGGACCCAATCCGTTTCAGTTCTTCGTGCAGCAATGTTGCCAGTCGATCATGGGTGAACTCCACATCGGCTCGTTTTCGCCCAGCAT
>JBIIGP010000065.1:0-9303 GCA_044236415.1 Acidimicrobiales bacterium
CCGCCCCACCGGGATAGGCATCGTGAATCACGATTGTTGCTGCGCCGGTTTCGGTGAGATGGGGAGTGGAAACACCGCCGACATCCCAACGATCGCAGATCGCAAACAACGGCAGGATTCCGATTCCTGCATGTTCCGCGGCGTGGAGCGCGCCGGGAAGTTGGTCGTGCCCCACACCTGCAGCGCTCGTGATGTGGTCCTCGATGATGTACCAAAACGCACGAGTCACCAGTTTTGATGACGGTAAGTCGAGTTCGTGCATTCCAAGTTGTTCGCGTGTGAACGTGTCGAACCGGCGGTAACCGATGACGGTGGTTTCCACCTCGACGGTGCCAAGACACACAGTTGCGTTGCCGATTTCACGCTCCTCATCAGTTTGAAGAATGCGGATATCGGTGACTGCCCGGGGCTGGGTGTATTCACCGCCATCGTGCGGTTCAACAATTGCGACGTGATCATCGAGATCGAGTTCGCTCACGCGCCAGGCAGTTCCTTGATGCAAGTAAATGGAACCGGGGTGTACGAGGCGAAATGCGCGTGCACCGTCGACGGTGCCGATCAATGAACCATCGGGGGTGGCGATGCGGAATTCATTGGCGTTTGCACTGCGCAGTCCAATGCCATTCGCTGGCCGTCCACGTCCGCTCCAAACGGCGCCCAGCCCGGCGCGCGCAGTCGGCATGCGGATCTTGAGGAGGTCGTCCTGCACGAGTTCGCGAATCGCGTCATCGAGAACATCGGGCCACCACGCTTCATCGGCGTCGGTGAGCGGAAGTTCGAACGCCGCGCACGCCAAGTGCGGATAGAGGACATAGGGATTGTTCGTATTGACAACTGCGGGTTCGGGAGAACGTTGAAAGAGTTCGGTGGGGTTGTGCACGAACCACTGGTCGAGTTGGTCATCTCCAGCAACGAGAACGGCCAAGGACTGTTGTGACTCGCGGCCTGCCCGGCCCGCCTGTTGCCACATCGAAGCAATGGTCCCGGGGAAGCCATTGAGAATGCACGCATCGAGACCACCAACATCGATGCCGAGTTCAAGCGCAGTTGTTGCGACAACGCCACGGAGCGTTCCATCGAAGAGTTCTTTTTCAATCTCCCGACGTTCTGACGTGAGATAGCCACCTCGGTACGAACGAACCGTTGGCGCTAGGCGCTTCGTAAGTCGCCGCTGAACATCGGCGGTGACGAGTTCTGTTCCTTTGCGGCTGCGGCAGAACGCAATCGTGCGGTGATCGTCCTTGATGAGAGTGCTCATGAGTTCCGCGGTGTCGCGAGATGAGGACACCGATTTCGGCTCCTCTTCGGAGCCGTCATTGATGCCGTCCGGGTCCCACAGAACGAACAAACGCTCGCCGCGAGGTGAACCGTCTTCGACGACGGCGTCGACGGGAAGACCGCAGAGTGTCGACGCGAGTGCTGACGGATCGCCGATGGTCGCAGAAGTGAAGATGAACACTGGATCAGAGCCGTAGTGCGCACAGATGCGTCGCAGCCGTCGCAGCACTTGGGCGACATTGCTGCCGAACATTCCGCGCAACATGTGCAACTCGTCGACGACGACGTACCGAAGGCGCTTGAAGTAGGTGCCCCAATTGGCATGCATCGGCAGCATGCTCACATGAAGCATTTCCGGATTGGTGAGCAGAACATTGGCGTGGGCGCGAGTCCACTTGCGTTCTTCGGGTGAGGAATCACCGTCATGAGTTGCAGCAATAAGGCCCGGAACATTGAGTGCTGTGAGCGATCGGAGTTGATCCTGGGCGAGCGCCTTTGTGGGGAAGAGCAGAAGTGCTGTGGCCGGAAGTGGCCCTGCGGCTATGGCTTCAGCAATCGGTAGTTGAAAGCACAGCGACTTCCCCGATGCTGTGCCGGTAGCGATTGCGACTGAACGCCCAGATCTTGCGTGGTCGATTGCTTCTACCTGATGCGACCACAGACCTTGTTCGGGGACGAGATCTCTGATGATCTCAGGGAGTGGTTCGGAAAGTGTTGAAAACCGCGCACTGCGTTCTGGGGAGCGTTCAATGTGCACGACCCTTGGATCGGTACCAAGCGCGGTCACGTATGCATCGAGAGTTGGGGGAGTGCGCCGAGCCATTGCGCTGATCGTATGACCGGTGTCTGACTCTGCCACTCCTCTATCGACTTGCTCCGGCCTGATTTCTCGTGATTTGGCCGGTAGCCTCGGCTTCTTCGGCGCATCTGTGTCGGCCACTCACCGAAATGGATTCTCGGGTGATTTTTGATCTCGCTGTAGCCGAACCGGTCAACGGAGTTGTAGTGATTTCGATCGTCGGCGAACTCGATATGTCGACAGCACCGCGGCTTCGGGAGGAAGTCATACGTGTTGTGTCCGCGACCGACACGCCGCGGGTCGTTCTTGACCTCGCTGGCGTCGATCTGCTCGATCCGACCGGACTCGGCGTGATTTTCGATGGCGTGAAGCGCACGCGATCCCGAGGCGGGGACTTGGCATTGGCTCGAGCCGAAGCGCATGTGCTCCGAGACATGGAACTCACCAGAGTGATTGAGATCCTCCCGGTGTTCGATTCAGTCTCCGAGGCGATTCA
The DNA here is from genome assembly GCA_044236415.1 of Acidimicrobiales bacterium. GTDB lineage: Bacteria > Actinomycetota > Acidimicrobiia > Acidimicrobiales > Acidimicrobilacustridaceae > Acidimicrobilacustris. The sequence goes on from JBIIGP010000065.1 coordinate 2,574, forward strand.
GTCCATCGCCCCCTGACCAGAGAGATGTAATACGCACGTCACATTTGAGAAACCGGTTGATGATGTCGCCGGAATAGACAACGGGTATGGGATTGCCAGTGACTGACAATGAACTAACCGAGAACCATCCGTGGAGCCATACCTGGCTTGGGACGGATCGACTCTTGGCTCGTCGACTGGCCCGTCCAGCGGCTCGATTCCTTGCCATCGAAGCCGCTAGCGGGATCTTGCTTCTTGCGGCCACGGTGATTGCGCTGATCTGGGCCAACTCGCCATGGAAGGACTCCTACGCATCGTTTCTCAATGCAGAGATCATTTTCGATGCAGGTCCCGTTGGCTTTCAACTGACACTGCACGAATTTGTCAATGACGCATTAATGGCGTTCTTCTTCTTTGTGGTCGGGCTCGAGATCAAGCGTGAGTTGGTGAAGGGTGAACTTCGCGACCGTAAGGCCGCAGCGCTACCGATCGTTGCTGCACTTGGCGGAATGATCGTTCCAGCACTGATCTATTTCGCCTTCAATGCAGGAACAGAAGCGTCCCATGGATGGGGAATTCCGATGGCAACGGATATTGCTTTTGCCGTCGGGGTAGTTGCGTTGTTGGGAAATCGAGTTCCAGTTGCGTTGAAACTCTTTTTGCTCTCTCTTGCTGTCGCTGATGACCTTGGAGCAATCGCCGTTATTGCGATTTTTTATAGCAAGTCAATGAGTTTTGTTTGGTTGGGCGCAGCAATTGCATTACTCGTTCTTGTTTGGCTGATGCGCCGTCGCCGTATTTGGTACGGCCCGCTCTACCTGGCCATTGGCGTGGTCGTTTGGTACTGCACGTTGAAATCAGGCGTGCATGCAACTGTGGCCGGAGTTGCAATGGGCTTCCTCACTCCCACGGATGCGTTGAGGCCTGATCTCGATTCAGAAGCAATCGCTGATCGACTCGAAAACCAATCTGAGTTGAGCGCAGCCGATGTCGCTGCAGCTTCGTTCTTGATTAAAGAGTCGGTGCCAGTCGGTGAACGCCTGGTTGACCGGATGCTCCCGTGGACGAGTTACGTCATCATCCCAATCTTTGCGCTCTGTAATGCCGGCATCTTGTTGACATCGGAATCGATGCGAGCTGCAGCGGGTTCTGCGGTGACATGGGGAGTCGCACTCGGTCTCGTTGTTGGAAAGACAGTGGGCGTATTCGGGGCAGCAGCGATTGCAATTGCAATTGGGATTGCTCGTCGACCGCGTGGCGCTACCAATCTTCATTTGCTCGGCATCGCCATGGCCGCGGGAGTTGGCTTTACCGTTTCTCTCTTCGTGACCGAACTTGCGTTTACTGATCCGCTTTTCACTGAAGAGGCGAAAGTCGGAGTCTTGGTGGCCTCAGCGGTGGCGGGCCTTCTGGCAGCGTTGGTGCTGAGCCTTGCGGCGAAGCGATCTAGTGCTGCAGAGCTCGCAATAGAGGCTGCGGAGAATGCAGAGCTCTTTGATGTGATTCCTGACTCAACCCTGCTCCCAAAAAGCCAAAAATAGGGAGTCACGAGCGTCGCGGGAATCGCCTCAGCTCGGCTTGGAATCGCCAGTTTCGATGTAGCGCCCGAGTTCTCGGCGTGCGAGTTGCATGCGATGAACTTCGTCGGGACCATCGGCGAATCGAAGTGTGCGGAGACCGGCCCACATTCCTGCCAATGGGAAATCCTGCGATACGCCACCACCACCGTGTGCCTGTATGGCGCGATCGACAACAGCGAGCGCAACGTTTGGTGCGACAACCTTGATGGCAGAGATCTCGGTGCGTGCACCCTTGTTGCCCACGGTGTCCATAAGCCACGCTGCCTTCATGGTGAGCAGACGCGCTTGTTCGATTTCGATACGTGAATCGGCGATCCATTCCTGAATCACGCCTTGCTGGGCAAGAGGCTTTCCGAACGCAACGCGCTCGGTGACGCGACGACACATGAGTTCAAGAGCGCGCTCTGCAATGCCGATGCAGCGCATGCAGTGATGAATACGACCGGGGCCAAGTCGAGCTTGGGCGAGTGCAAAGCCGCTTCCCTCTTCGCCGAGAAGGTTTGAAACCGGGACGCGAACGTTGTCGAATTGAAGTTCGCAATGGCCTTCACGGTCGTTGTAACCAAACACCATGAGATCGCGAACAATGGTGAGGCCGGGTGTGTCCATGGGAACGAGCACCATGGATTGTTGCGTGTAGGTGGGAGCAGATGGATCGGTCTTTCCCATCACGATGGCAACGCGACAGCGAGGGTTCGCAGCCCCAGAAATCCACCATTTACGGCCGTTTAGGACGTAGTCGTCGCCGTCGCGAACGATGCTCAGACTGATGTTGCGAGCGTCGCTCGATGCAACATCGGGCTCGGTCATGGCGAAACATGAACGAATCTCGCCTTCAAGCAACGGAACCAGCCAACGATCTTTTTGTTCGGGTGTTCCGAACAGCGCAAGGATTTCCATGTTGCCGGTATCGGGCGCAGCAGAGTTCACTGCTTCGGGCCCGAGCGGACTGCGGCCAGTGATTTCGGCAAGTGGCGCGTAGTCAACATTTGAAACTGGTTCGGGTGTCCATTCGGTCACGTGTGGCATGAAGAGATTCCAGAGACCGCGCTTCTTCGCTTCGGCTTTGAGTTCTTCCATGATGTGCGGGTGGAAGTGTGGGTCGCCTGAAGCGCGCATTTCCTCGGCGAACACTGGTTCGGCGGGGATGACAGCTTCTTCCATGAATGCGAGAAGACGTTGCTGCAGATCTGCTGCGCGCGGGCTGAGTGCGAAGTCCATCAGGAACCTGCTCTTCCGTAGTCGTCTTCGTAGCGGACGATGTCGTCTTCGCCGAAGTAGGTGCCGGTCTGCACTTCAATGAACACAACTGGCGCAGTGCTGTCGTTGCGAACTCGGTGTTTGGTGTGAACGGGGATTTCGATTGTGCGGCCAGCGGGCACGGTGTGATCGACATCGTTAAGGGTGACGATGGCAGTGCCTTCGACGACGATCCAGTGTTCAGACCGCTTGTCGTGTGATTGGTACGACAGACGTTGACCAGGCTCGACAGTGATGCGCTTGACCTTTGCGGCCGGGCCGTCGTCGAGGATCACGAACTCACCCCATGGGCGACGTTCGCCCGTTCCGGCCTCGCCGAGGGGGCGAAGGGTGTCGTCGTTTGAAGGGGGGTTTTCCGCGGTAGGTGTCACGGGCCGAGTATGGCCGAAATGCCCGGTCAGCACTGAGAAATGGGGTTGTGGATAAGAAAAATCGGGGACCCCCTTAGGGGGTCCCCGGGACCATGGTTCCAAAGACTGTGATTGACAGAGCCGCCAAACGGGTCTCATTGTGTCCCCCCATGGCCGGTCCCCTCGTCATCGTCGAGTCGCCCACGAAGGCGAAGAAGATCACCGAATTCCTCCGAGGCGAGGACACCGGTGGCGCTTCGCCGACCGTTATCGCATCTGTTGGCCACATCCGAGATCTCGTTTCCAAAGCGAAAGAGCTTCCCGAGGGCAAGCAGAAGGAGTGGTGGTCGTACCTGGGTATTGACCCCGATGACGACTTCAAGCCCTATTACAAGGTGTACGACAAGAAGAAGGACACAGTCGCCGAACTTCGTCGTGCACTGAAGAACGCTGACGCGCTCTATCTCGCAACCGATGAGGATCGCGAAGGTGAAGCCATCGCGTGGCATCTGTTGCAGGTACTGAAGCCGCCGAAGGACATGCCGGTGTATCGCATGGTGTTCCATGAGATCACTGCGCCAGCAATCCGTGAGGCGTTTGCCAATCCGCGTGAACTCGATCAGTTGCTTGTTGATGCTCAAGAAACGCGTCGACTTCTTGATCGCCTTGCTGGGTACGACCTCTCACAGGTTTTGTGGAAGAAGGTCAACCGAGGACTGTCGGCTGGTCGAGTGCAGAGTGTTGCCACACGTCTTGTTGTCGAACGCGAACGCGAGATCATGGCGTTCGTTTCCGCCGACTGGTGGGACATCAAGGGCGTGTTCGCTGCGTCATCAGAACCGATTCCGTTCGGCGCCAAGCTCATTGCACTCGACGGCGTACGCGTTGCAACTGGAAACGATTTCAATGACGACGGCGCGCTGACTCGCGACGACCGCATCATCCTTAATGAAGAAACAGTTCGTGCACTCGCTGCCGAACTGCAGGCCTCACCGTTCTCTGTTCGCAGTGTTGAATCCAAGCCCTATCGCAAGCGCCCGTTCGCCCCGTTCACCACCTCGACGTTGCAGCAGGTTGCCGGTCGTCGCCTCAAGGTGTCGGCCAAGCAGGTCATGTCGATGGCGCAGAGCCTTTATCAGCAGGGCTACATCACCTACATGCGGACCGATTCATCGAATCTTTCTGCCGCAGCAGTTGCCGCCGCCAAGAATGAAATCACTGAGCGCTATGGCGCCTCGGCGATTGAAGGCAAGCCGCGCACGTGGGGCAAGAAGGCTGCGAATGCGCAGGAAGCACACGAAGCGATTCGTCCCGCTGGCGATCGTTTCCGTCGTCCTGAAGAAGTTCGCAACGAGGTTCCGCCTGGCGAAGCTCGCCTTTACGAAATCATCTGGCAGCGCACTGTTGCGTCGCAGATGATCGACGCCATCGGCGAAACCGTCACAGTTCGACTTGGTTCGCTCACTGCAAGCGGCCGCGATGCAGAGTTCTCTGCGGCGGGCACAGTCATTACTGAACGCGGCTGGATGCAGGTCGAAGACTGGCGCACCGACGACACCGATGCGGAAAATGATGACGACACCGAACGTCGACTTCCGCAGTTGAAGGTTGGCGATGGTCTCGATGCAACCGAGATCACACCCGAAGGTCATGCCACCAAACCGCCGGCGCGCTTCACAGAAGCTTCGCTTGTCGGAAAGATGGAAGAGCTCGGCGTTGGCCGTCCTTCTACCTATGCCTCAATCATGGAAACCATCCAGGGCCGTGGCTATGTCTGGAAGAAGGGTTCTGCACTCGTTCCCAGTTGGAATGCATTCGCAGTGACAACGCTTCTCGAACAGCATTTCGCTGAACTCGTTGATTACGACTTCACCGCCAACCTTGAAGCGATTCTCGATCGAATTTCCAACGGCGACGCGAACAGTGTTGAAACACTTGCCGAGTTTTATTTCGGACCAATGGTTGATGGTGTTCGTAAAGACGGTCTGCGTGATCTCGTCACCGAACGTCTTCCGGAAATCGATGCGGCGGCGATCAATACGTTCTTATTGGGTGACGATCACAACGGAATGCCCGTCATCGCGAAGCCTGGAAAGTTCGGGCCTTATGTGCAGCGCGGTGATGACACTGCGTCGGTACCCGACAACTTGCCGCCCGCTGACCTCACCGTTGCCGTTGCGCTTGAACTGCTTGCCATGCCGAAGGGCGGCAAGCCCATCGGAGAAGATCCCGAAACTGGCCTGACCGTTTTCGTGATGAGCGGTCGTTTCGGCCCGTACGTGCAACTCGGTGAACTCGAAGACGATCCTGATGGGAAGCCGCGTCGAGCGTCGCTGTTCAAGTCGATGGACCCCTACGAGGTCTCACTCGAACAAGGCCTTGAATTGCTGTCGTTCCCGAAGGTGCTCGGCGCTGATCCTGAAACGGGCAAGACGATCCGCGCACAGAACGGCAAGTTCGGTCCCTATCTGACCAAGGGCGACGAAGGCGACGAAGAAAAGCCAGAAACTCGCAGCCTCGACTCTGAAGAGCAGTTGCTCGCCGTCACCTTCGAAAACGCGCTGGCACTATTTGCTGAGCCGCGTCGGTTCGGTAAGCGTGCGCCAAAGCCTCCGCTGGCTGATCTTGGTATCGACCCCGCCTCTGGTCGACCGATGTTGATCAAGGACGGAAAGTTCGGCCCGTATGTGACCGATGGCGAAACCAATGCCTCGCTTCGAGTCGGCGATGTCCCCGAAACACTGAGCCCTGAGCGTGGGGCAGAGCTTCTCCAGGCTCGGCGTGACTACATCGCCGAAAACGGCGGCCCGGTGGCGAAGAAGGCGGCCAAGAAGTCCGTGAAGAAGGCCGCGAAAAAGAAGGCCACGGCCAAAAAGAGCGCCAAATCCCGTGCGAAGAAGCCTGATCTGATGACCGCTCGCACTGTGGGTGCGGGGCAGTCGAAGGCAGCGAAGAAGGCGGCGAAGCGACCCAACGTCGTGAAGTCCGAGTCTCAAATCCTCGATCCCGGCCTCTGATCTTCTTCGGAGAGGTGCTCAGGGCTGCGGGGGACCTCTCCTAGGCTCATCACATGGCTGTGCCTCGCCCCGGACCGCGGGACGACGCCGATCCCCCCGAGGATGCAACGCCCGTCGAGGCCTTTGGCCCCGACGCTGACGCGACCATCCCGGGCTGGACACGGGCCTCGCTCTTTGGCGAAGACACCGAAACCATTTTCACGAAGGACCCCTCGGATCGTCCGGGGTTCCATGTTCGGCTCTTCGGCAGCCATGAATTCTTCCGGCTCTGGCTCGTGCAGGTCGTATCGGCCACCGGCGACTGGCTCGGCTTCTCGGCAATCATCCTTTTGGCCGCGACTATCGGCGGTGGCGCGGGCGCCGGTGCGATCTCGCTGGTGATGGCGGCACGCATTGTGCCGGGCTTCTTCTTTGGTCCGCTCGCAGGTGTGCTTGTCGATCGCTGGGACCGCAAGAAAGTCATGGTCTCTTGCGATATCGGTCGCGCACTCGTCATGGCATTGCTTCCCTTCGTGAGCGACATCATCGGACTTGTGCTTGCGTC
>JBIIGP010000216.1:0-3758 GCA_044236415.1 Acidimicrobiales bacterium
CTCGCGCCGAAGGACGAAAGCCAGTCTTTCTCGACTGAGATCAGGCGCCTGCGAGCAGTTCCCGCATCCACGATGGTGCCCTGGTTGCTCGCCCTGTCGGGTCAACAACACCATGCACTGTCGCGGCAAGCGCACAGACTTCGTCCTCAACGGTGAGCAGATAGTCCATCTGAAAGGTTGCGGCTTTGAATGAGGAGACGCGGGTGTGCACGGTGACGAGTTCGTCAAAGCGAGCTGAGCGTCGATAGTTCGTAAAGAGTTCGAGCACGGCGAGGTCGAACCCCTGCGCGCGAATGTCGGGATAAGGAGTACCGAGTTCCCGAAGGAACTCAACCCGAGATGCTTCCAGCCACGCGACATACGAAGAATGATGCGCGACTCCCATCGCGTCGGTTTCCGCGAAACGAACGCGGATGTCAAAGGAAAATGGGTAGTCGCCTGGGTTCGTTGAAATATCGAGTGAGATCCGCATCGTTGGTGACTAGTTGCGGGGGACGTCGATCCAGGGGAGTTCCTTGTCGACTCGCGGTTCGCCAGGGAGGCCGAGAACGCGTTCGCCAAGAATGTTCCGCTGAATCTCCGACGTTCCGCCCTCAATAGAATTTGCGCGGGACCGAAGGAACATCTTCCTTCCCGATCCGGGTGGTCCGATAAGGCCAATGTGGTCGGACCGCTTCATCGAGTAGTCGTAATCGATCAACGCTTTTGCTCCGAGGAGTTCGACACAGAATTCGTAAATGTCTTTGTTGACCTCAGCGAACTGAAGTTTGGCGATTGAACCCTCGGGACCCGGGTTTCCGATGCGCCGGTTCTGAGAGGCGCGAATGTTTGTGAGGCGAAGGACCTCGGCGCTGATCCAAAGCTGCATCAGTCGGTCGCGTGTCACGGCGTTATGGGCCGATGGCTCATCGGCCCAGACTCGGAGGGCTTCGGCGATTGCTCCGGAACCCTGCTGCGGGGTTCCGCCTCCGCCTCCGCCGATGGTGGTGCGTTCGTTCGCGAGAGTCGTCATCGAAACGCGCCAGCCTTCGCCGACTTCTCCGATGCGATCAGCGTCGGGTACGCGAACCTCTGTGAGGTACACCTCGTTGAATTCCGCTTCGCCAGTCATCTGGCGCAGTGGGCGGACCTCAACGCCGGGCGCGTGCATATCGAGAGCAAAGTATGTGAGGCCCTTGTGCTTGGGTGTGTTGGGATCGGTTCGGGCAACGAGCATCCCGCGGTTGGCGATATGGGCGAGGGTGTTCCATACCTTCTGACCGGTAATGACCCATTCGTCACCATCTCGTACTGCTCGACAGCCAAGACCAGCGAGGTCGGAGCCGGCTCCGGGCTCGGAGAACAACTGACACCACGCGTCTTCTCCGGTGAAAATTCGCCGAAGCAGGGTGCCGCATTGCTCGTCGGTCCCGTGCGTTGCGATCGTGGGACCCGCCATGGTGATTCCAAAAAAGAAGCGAGTCTCAATGGCCTTTGCCCCAGCCTCACGAAGACGTCGGTCGATCTCTTTCTGGAGCGTGGGGGTGAGTCCGAGGCCACCACGTCCCACGGGGAAGTGAACCCATCCCAAACCGAGGTCGTACTGGCGTCCCCTGAAGGTGACTTCGTCGGTTGTGGTTGGATCGAACTGGGAGAGCAATGTCGAAATTCGCTCGTCAACAATGGCGGTGGCCTCGGTGGTGCTCATCGACGAAAGGTTACCCAGCGGTAATCGTTGATGTCGGAGTTCTCGAACAGAAGTCCGGGAGTGGCGAGCCCCATCGGATCTGCCGGTACTATCGCCCACCGCAGGCTGGGAGCCCCCGGCGTGCACGTGAACGAGAGGGTGGTCCATGGCCGAGGTGCGGTTCGACGACATCGATGCGATTAATGCGCTTGCTAGCGAAGAGTTTGGCGAGTGGGGCGAATCGATTGAGGTGTCGCAACAAATGATCAACGATTTCGCGGAACTCACTGGCGATCGGCAGTGGATCCACATCGACGTAGAGCGTTCTTTGAAGGAAAGCCCGTTTGGCGGCCCAGTTGCTCATGGCTTCCTCACGCTGAGCCTTATGCCGAAACTGGCAACGTTTCCGGTGAAGATCGCTGGTAACGGAAGCGCAGTGAACTACGGCGCTGAGGGACTCCGTTTCCTTTCGCCTGTTCCGGCCGGCGCCAAGGTGCACGCTCGTTCGCGTCTCGTGAAGGCGGAAGCGAAGCCCAAAGGCACGCTTATCACAACCGAAGCCGAAATTGCGGCCGAAGGTTCCGATCGTCCGGCGTTGCTCTACAAGATGCAGGTGCTCTACACACCACCGCGCTAGGAGCGAGAGGGCGACTCAGAGTCGTCTTTGTATTTATGGATTGAGCCTCGTCGTTCGAAGCGGCGGGGCTCAATCCGTTTTTGTGCGCTTCGCTTCGATGAGTTGCGGCGCTAGCCATTCGGCGACGGTCTGCAATTTGTCTTCGCGGATGTGGACGCCATCGGCGCGAGTGGCTTTGTCCTTCGCACCGCCGCGGGGGCCGAGATATCCCTGGTAGTCGATGATGACTGCTCTCGGCAGCCCTTCGACCAGTGGCAGAACAATTTCGTTCACTCGGTCAATGCGGTCAGGGCTATTGAATTTGCTCACGCGATCGAGACGGGGGGAGACCAACCACACAACGGTGGAGTCGTGGGCGGACAGGATGCCAAGAGCTTCGCTGTATTCCGACTCGACGAACGCGTCGTAGGCCGGATCGCCCGGGCGAAGCCATTCATCTCCAAGTTGCGGCACCTTGCGGTCGATCGAATCCCAAGGGCTGGCATAACCCAAGACGACATCGGGTCGATAGAGATCGATAGCCGATACCCACGAGACGACGTTGGCATCAGGGACAAGGCGCGGATCGACCGGATCGGCCCATGTGGCGCAAACCTCGCCCATTGACCCGGGGCCCTCTTCATAGAGTTTCTCCCCGCCACGGGTTGTTCCACATCCGAGGTGGGCCTCGTTGAACACGAGGATTTCGCCGGGGTTGTCTGCGCACCAGTCAGCAAGAGCAAGGCCGATTTGATACATCACCGAATCGCCGACAACGAGAATTCTCGTTGGATTGCTGCCGGCCGGAGCAACGCATTGTTTGCCTTCTCCAAGAGCGATTGGAGTCGTGCCTTGGCCTTGAATGGCGAGGGGGCTATCGGCCGCTGAGGCTCGAGGGGCGCGCACGGTGTTGGCGTAGAGCAAGAGCGAGAGCGCGAGGATGACGGCGCCGCCCATGCCCGCGGCAAACTTCCAGCCTGGCCAGCGACCCTTGAGGAAGGGCTTCTCGATGTATTTGTAACTGAGCCAAGCAAGAAGAAAGGTGAGTCCAAAGCCGAGTGCGAGATCGCGGAAGGAATTGAGTCCCGGTTTGTCTGGGGACTTATCGCTGTCAACGACGATGTAGACAAGCCAGTGGTACAGGTACAAGCCAAAACCGAGTCGCCCGGCCCACATCAGAAAGCGATTCGTATAGAACCAGTGCATCCATCCGGTTTTCGTCGTTACCGACCGTGTCATGAATACCGCTAAGAGCGCGACAAGGAAGAACCCGCCGTATTCGAACATCCATGCTGATTTTTCGCTCTCGGTAAAGAGAAATATGACAAACACAATTGAAGAAAGAAGGCCGACCAATTGTGTGAGCCAATGGCCCCAGTTCGTTCGGGGCGGACCCCACCGAGAGAACACCGCTGCCATTGCGATGCCGAGAAAGAGGGCAAACGCACGCGTGTCGGTTCCGTAATACGCCCTCGC
>JBIIGP010000004.1:0-26117 GCA_044236415.1 Acidimicrobiales bacterium
CAGATTGCTGACCCAACTGCACCCGCAATCGAAAGAATCGTGAGCCATTGTCGGCCTATCCAGCGCATGCAGAGGATCAAGAAAAAGGGCGCAAAGAGGTAGAACTGCTCTTCAACCGCAAATGACCAAACATGTCGAAATGGCTGTGGGTTCGAGTACTGGTCAGCGTCGAAATAGTTATTTTGGGAGAAGATTTCTTTCCAGTTTGCAACCCATCCCATCCCAGCAGTCGTTCCTGACGTCCATTTCGAAATCTGTCCGGGATGAATGAAGAAAGCGGTTGCGAATGCGACCACAACGAAACACACCATGAGGGCGGGCATGAGCCGACGCACTCTGCGCGACGCATACGCCCCAACCTTGAATCCTCCGGTTCGATCCCATTCGTTGAGAGCGAGCGAAACGATGAGAAAGCTCGACATGACGAAAAAGAAGTCGAGGGAAAACATTCCGCCGGGAATGAATGTCGGGGCGAAGTGGTACAGCATCGGACCGAGGATGACGAACAGTCCCCGCATTCCATCGAGTGCGGGCATGTGGTCGAGCTTCTTGACCGTGTTAATTGTTGCCGCATCGATCGGGCCATCATCAACGACCGCAGCAGCGATGGCGGCAGCGATGGGATCGGCGCCGGCGTTGTCTGCCTGGTCTCCCTTTTCGCCGGTCGTCACTGTCATCGGTCGCGTTTCCCCTTGGTACTGATCTTCCACGAGCCCCAAGTGATTCTGGCACAGGAGAGCGACTGCTCCTTGTCGCATTGACGCTCTTGAGGGGTTTATCGGTTGGTGAAACCTAACCGTGATCGAGCAGTGACAGGAAGGGAATCCAGAAGCCAACGGGCCGCAACCTTTGAGCCGTCGACTGAAAAATGCACGCCATCAGGACGCCACTCAACGCCGTCTCGAGTTTGAGTGAATCCGTTGTCGCAAGTAATCGACTGGAGGTCAACGATGGAAGCCTGTGTCTCCGGTTCTGAGTTGTTGAGCCTTTCGACGGCTTCCTGCTGGAGTTGGGCGATTCGCGCTACACGTTTGATGTCATGTTGTGGGCCGGCGCGTTCTCCTGGGCCCGGTGCAAAGCAAGGGGTCGTGAGAACGATGACTTCTGCACCTTTGGCGGAGAGAACCTTGAGCGTTGTATCGATGGCATCGCTGTAGTTCTGATCAAATTCTCGATCGCCCGGGGCAACAGGTCCGTTGCCCCAATCGCGGGTGTAGAGATCCCATGCGCCCACGAGAAGAATGACGACATCGGGGTTCTGTGCTTGAACAAGTTTCGACCAGTAGTCGTCGTGATCGGGGCATTGTGTGCCGTCTTTTGACCACCTGCCGTCGAATGTCATGGCTTTCGGCGAAAGCAGCAGGGCGCATCCAAGTTCAGCACCACCAACAATCGAAACCTTTGGGTCGATCACCTTGCGGATTCCGTCGTCGAGGGTGATCGCTACAGAGTCGCCGACGATGAGGAGCGATGGACGAGTCGGATCATTCGGACTTGACAGTGTTCGCTCGCGGCTAGCTGCTTGGTCGCTACCAATGGAGGTTGCGATAGTTGAGCCAGCGGATGGTGCTGCGATCAGCGAAAAGCCAACCAGTAGCGCACCTATTCCAAGCCAACCGATTCCGAATCGAGCGACCCCAAGTTGCGAACGTCGGAACCATCGTTCGATGAGTTCCATTGAAAGCCATGCCATGCCAAATGTAAGTGCCAACCGAATTGCTATGCCTGCGACTTTTCCGGCGGGAGTGTCGGGTAGGTGCATACGGACATCAGTTGCGAAGACGCGGATGGGCCAGTGCCAGAGGTAGAGCGCGTAGGAGAGGAAACCAACCTTCCGAAGAATGGGATGGGTCATGGTTTTTGCAACGATCGTGTTGCCGGAGGCAAGAATGATGACTCCGAGAGCAACGAGAGCGAAGACAACGAAGCCGCCTCGATACATCCAGCGATCGCTGTCGTGAATAAAAAGAAATGATCCAGCGAGCGCCAAAAGACCGAGAATTCCGGCGAAGAACGTTCGTCTGCCCGATGGCCTGAGGTGCCAAGCGAAGAGCGCTCCGAGCGCTCCGATGAGCAGCGCGAACGCTCGTGTGTCAGTGCCGTAGTAGCTGCGCGACGGATCCCCTTCGCCGAGGAAGAGCGCCATGAGCCCAATGCTGGTGATGGTTGCGATCGCAGTGACTCCGATGAGGAGTTTGCGACTCCTCGAGAGGCACGCGATAACAACTATTGGCCAAAGTAAATAGAACTGTTCCTCGATTGCCAAGCTCCAGAGATGTTGGAGCGGTGAGAGAGAACTGAACTGGTCGAAGTAACTCTGGTGCTGTGCGATCAGGTTCCAATTGGAAACGTAGAAGACCGCAGAGAGGATTCCTCCCGGTAAATCATTGCGCTGATCGACATCGCCGACCAGGGTCGTCACAATCACAACAACGAAGAGCAGAGCGGCAAGCGCAGGCAAAAGCCTTCGACCGCGACGATTCCAAAATGATCGCAGGGAGACCGTTCCCGAGCGCCGGTGTTCGTCGAGCAGTAGTCCTGTGATGAGGAAGCCAGAGAGAACGAAGAACAGATCAACGCCGAGAAATCCGCCGGCCAACGCAAGATTGGGCTCGTGGTAGGCCATGACGCCAAGAACCGCAATGGCGCGCAGCCCATCGAGGCCCGGGCGCCAGCCCGTCGCTTTCGATTCGGCGGGGGCGTCGGGCGCAATTTCGGTCTCCTGCGGCGCCATCGCTCTCCCGTTGGGTCCAATGTCTGTTCCATCTTGGCATGACTCGAACGATCAACTCCGGCGGTCTCAATGTTGAGGGGTCCGGTGCCTACACTTGAGGCTCATGGATCGGCCGGTGAGTTTCACTCTCGATTTTGAGGACCTTCGAACCGATCCGACCGTTCAAGAAGAGCGGGTCGGCATCATTACGGACCGGATTCTTGAACGGCTCCGTCAACTCGGCATCAAGGGAACGTTTTTTTGTGTCGGTGAACTCGCATCCCGACACCCAGAACTCATTCGTCGAGTGGTCGCCGACGGACATGAGCTCGGAGTTCACGGACTGCATCACATTCCAAACGATCTACTCGGTCCTGAGCGGTTTCTGTCCGATAACCGTGAGGCGAAAGCGATTCTTTCGGAATTGGCCGGAGCAGAGGTCACGCTTTATCGAGCTCCTCAATATTCACTCATCCCGAGCACTCCGTGGGTCCCCGAACTACTGACCGACCTTGGATTCATTGCGTCATCGAGTGTGCTTCCGGCGCGTAGCCCGCTCTACGGGTGGCCCGGGGCGCCGGTCACTCCGTTTCGATGGCCGTCAGGACTCATCGAGCTTCCGAGTCCGGTGATGAAGGTGGGGCCCGCAACAATTCCTTTCCTTGGCGGAACCTACTTGCGGCTTCTCCCAGCGGCGTTGCGCCGGAGGGGAGTGCGTCATGCCAATCCCGCGACTGTGTTGTGGACTTACTGCCACCCTTGGGAGTTCGACCCGGACGAGCCTTTCTACGTCTACGAGCATGGTGGTTGGCTCGTAAGTCGGGTGGGTTGGCTCAACCGGCGCGGAATGTTGAAACGGGTCGAGTCCACACTTCGACCCGTCGCCGGACCTCGACTCGGTGATGTCGTTGCATCGCTCGGTGATCTCCCAACGTTCTTCCCTGGACCGGAACATGACGACGCCAACACCGGTACTTCATGAGTCGCCGACTTTCGCGGTTCTGGATCGCGCTTGGGCTGATCGTGGTTGTCGGGCTCGCTGGTCGTTTGGTGAGCATGAATCTCTGGGCGCCAAAGACGGGGCTCGATCTTGGCGGAGATGCTGTTTACTACCACGAAGCAGCCAATCTCCTCGCCGACGGAAAGGGCTTCATCGACCCGTATCGATACCTTTTCGGAGGCTCTGAACAAGTCAACTTGCCCGACGGTCGGATTGTTGAAGTCATCACACCCGTAGGACACATAGAACCAACAGCGGGCCATCCTCCCGTCTATGTGCTGTACCTCGGAGCGTTCTCCAAACTCGGGTTCTCTTCGATCGCCGCGCATCAATTCGCATCGATTCTTCTTGGAGCAGCATCGATTGTGCTGGCGGGTTTACTTGGGCGCTCATGGAGAAATGAGAGGGTCGGACTAATCGCGGCAACTCTCACGGCGGTTTACGCAAACATTTGGATCAACGACATCGTCCTGATGTCAGAGACTGCCGCGATTTTCTTCACATTTGCCACGACGCTTTTTGGACTTCGATTCGTGCGTCAGCCGTCACGTGGAAATGCTGCCCTCTTTGCTGCCGCTGCAGCGCTGGCGGCGTTGTCTAGAGCTGAACTTCTTCTCTTTCTTCCAATCGTCGCTGCAGTTGCGCTGTGGAAAGCGCAACTGCCTTGGAAGGAGCGCATTCTCCGATACACGATCGCTGGCGTCGTGTGTTGCGTGGTTCTTGCGCCCTGGGTGATTCGCAACAACATGGTGATGGAGGAACCTCTCACGCTGTCTGATGGCACGGGAACCGTGATGGTCCAAGCCAATTGTGACGACACTTACTACGGCAAGCATCTCGGATATTGGAGTCTTCGATGTGGAGATCCACAGCCTTACGGGCCCAACGGTGAGCTTCTTGACGAATCTCAGCGTGATGTTGTGGTGCGTGAAAGAGCGACTTCGTACATCTCGAATCACAAAACCCGATTAGTGACAGTCGTCGTCCCCGCTCGAATTGCGCGTATGTGGGGTCTCTATCAGCCACTTGAACAGGTGAGACTCGATATCGGCGAGGGTCGCCCCTCGCTCCCAGCGAAACTTGGCTTCGTTCAATACGTGGTCCTGGTAGCCCTAGCGTTATTCGGTGTCGTGCTGCAGTGGCGACGTAAGCAGCCGGTGCTGGTGGTTGGTTTGTGGGTGGTGTTGGCGACGATTACGGCAGCGACGGCATTTGGCACCACGCGATACCGCACTGCAGCCGAGGTCTCAATCGTGATGTTTGCGGCGATCAGCCTGGAATACCTGTGGGCACTTGCATCGACATGGTGGTCACGCCGCAGCGCTGTCGTCCCGGAACTGTCTGGACTTGAGCAGTCATGACAGATGATCTCGAACTTCAGCGGGCAGCAGCGCTGCTGAATCACGTTTTCGAACATCCCGACCCGCTCACGACCGAGTCGTTGCGTTGGTACTACGACGAGAATCCGGCCGGCTCTGCCGCAGTTGGTCGGGTTGAGGAAGACGGAAAGCGCTTGGGTAACTACGCGCTGATTCCCAATCGATTCCGGTCGACCTCCGGTGAGGAACGGGTTCTGGGGCTCGGAGTGGATTTGGCAGTCGATCCTGATGCCCGAGGGTCGGGTGCGTTTCGACGCACGGTTGAGGATTCCTACGATCGAGGGGTTGCGCAGGGCTTCGACGGCATTCTTGGTGTTGCGAATGCGAATTCTGCTCCACGGATGGTTGCGACATTGGGCTGGCGGTCTCTTGCTCCGCTTCCAGTCACCATGATCCCAGCAATCGGTCGCACGACCGGATTCAATTCCACAACCATTACTGATTCCACGGTCGGTGTTGTCGATGGGTTAGTCGACGGTGAGTTTGTGAGAGCTTCACGCACAGGGTTTGCGCCGGTGTGGACACCAGAGTTGTTGCGATGGCGCCTCCGCCGACCAGGCCATTCCTACAGTATTCATATCTCCGATGACCTTGTTGTTGTCTCAACACGCACTCACGTCTCAAAAGTTCCGTTCGGAATCATCCTCGGAGTACTTCAACGTCGGTCAAGTGCACCAGTATCCGGAGGGCGCGTGGCTGCGGTTGTTGGGCAACACCACAAGGCCCCATTTGTGATCCATTGGGGTCGGTCGCCGGCACTGCGAATACGCGGACTACCGCTCCCACAAAAATTGATGCCATCACCGCTTTCGCTGGTGCTGCATTCGTTCGTTTCCGATTTCAATCGAGATGCTTTTGAACTCGGAGAGTTTGGATTCCTGGATTTCGACGCCTACTGATCGTTGGATCAGTCGATGCCAGCCAGCTTGCGGGCGTAGGTGATGACGCGACTCGGATCGTACGAGCGAGCGATCATCATTTTCTCCGCTTCGAGTGAACCTTCAGCGTGAATTGCGAGGACTGCGTGATATCCACCGAACTCTCGTGTCGTGAGATCGCTCACCATGTTCATTGCTCGAATTCTCTGCTCGCCATCGATGCCATCACGACCGCCTAGGAGCGACGAAAGCATCGGGCCGATATCAGGGTTTGAGAAGTCGGCGCCTCCCGGAGCGGTGACGAGTAAGCCGCCGGCGAGATCCTGAACTTGCTGCAACGCGTGGTGGTAACCGTGGGCGAAATGTGATTTCGCAATGTTGACGATGAGGGGGTCTGGGACGAAAACTCCGGCATCGTCGGGTGTGCCGCGCTGTGCACTTGACTCCACAAGAGCACGAAGTGTTTCGGCGTACGAAATGAGCGCCGTTAACTTGTCGCGAACATGGGCTGCTCGGCTTATGCCGTTCATGTCGGCCATGAGTGCAGCGGATCCAACGAGTGCGTCGACAAGCGGGAGCTTGTATGAGATCGCGGTGAAGCGGTGATAGTCCACGAATGCCAAGGCGAGCGGACCCGCAAATTCATGCTGGCCATCCAGAAAGACACGTTCGTTGGGAACAAACACATCGTCGAAAAGTGTCGTTGTCTCCATCATCAGGCGTTGTGAGCTGATGGGGGAGTCGAATTCGTTACCGGCATGCGAGCCGTACGGGCTGGCGACGAGTCGAAGACCAGGGGTGTTGACCGGAACAGCGAAGCTCACGGCCCAGTCGCTATCGGCGGCACCCATTGCTCGAGTCGGAAGAACAATCAGCTCGTTCGTGTTCGGAGTGCAGCTCGTATGCACTTTTGCACCCCGAACCACAATGCCATCGGCTCGACGTTCAACAATTCGAAGATACGAATCGGGGTTTGGTTGCGCGGAGGGGCCGAGGCTGCGATCACCCTTGACGTCGGTCTGCGCAACAGACATTGCAAGGTCGTTTGTCCTGCAGTGATCAAAGAATGCCGAGATTCGCTCGGATCGCTCTGTGTCTCCGCGAGATGCGTCAAGGGCTCGCCCGATTCGCCTCAGAGCAAAGAGGGCGTCGGTCCCGATTTCCTTGATGAGCGGGACCAACGTGTGGCATCGAGAAGTCGCGGTTTCGATGAGTCGGGCCCGATCGGCTAAGTCGGCAGTTGAGTGGGGCTCAAGGAAATAGCGGCTGTACGGGTCTGACCCATCGACAACCGCCAAACTCCTGACGGAGGAGTCCTCGGCGAGCTCGAAGTCGACAGACGCGTGGCGAATGGCCCGGGCGATGACGGGATGCTCAGTTACGTCGGGGACGAGTTCTCCGCCGAAATACACCGTTCGGTCGTCACGAAGAGACTGAACGTACTGCTGGGGGCTGCGAAGAGCCAAGGGTCCTCCTCGAACCGATCCGCCGAACTTCTCGGCACAGAATTTACGGTACCAGCCGGGCCTCTTTGCCTCAGGTACCGGAAGTCCGGTCGACAGCGTTCCGAGGTCCTAAGTTGTGCGTCCGTGAGCAGCGAGCGCCGCGATCGACCGGCAGCGTCGATGTCAACGAAGGCATTCGTCATCTGGTTGGCTGTCGCAGGCGTCTTTGGTTTTGCCGTTCGCTTTGGAACCTTTCTGTGGGAAGGTCGAACGGCGCCTCTTTCGGGCGATGCCGTCTTCTACCACGAGACGGCAAATCTCCTCGCTGACGGCAAGGGCTATATCAATCCAGTGTTCTTCAACGCTGGCTACTGCTTCGACGTCGGAGTCAGCGAAGGTCCGACCTACTCGTTTCTTCCTGGCCTTGAAAATTGCCCGACGGTAGATGTCGTGCAGCCCGACGGGTCAGTTCAAACGGTGCCCGTTACTCTGCCGCCAGGTACACAAGAACCGACAGCCGCTCACCCGCCATTGTGGTCGTTCATCCTTTCGCTCGCATCTCGAATGGGCTTCGACAGCGTCAACCAACACCGAATGGTTGGGCTGCTTTTTGGATCACTAGGTGTCATCCTCATCGGACTCGCTGGCCGAGAACTCTTCGGGAAACGTGCAGGCGTTGTCTCTGCATTTATCGCTGCAAGCTACGGATTTCTTTGGCTCAACGATTGGTCGCTCATGAGCGAATCTCTCGTGACCGTATTTGTCCCCGTCATGACAATCGTTGCTGTCCGATGGTGGCGCACTCCCAGTTGGCGCTTCGCTCTAGTCCTTGGCGTGCTTTCTGGTGTGGGAGGCCTGCTGCGTACGGAATTGCTTGCGTATGGGCCACTTTTGGTGCTGGCGGCCGTAGTCGTGCGTCGAGTGCAGTGGAAGCCGCTGCTGCGCGACTTCGCCATCGTGAGTGCGGTTGGCCTTGCGGTTCTTTCGCCATGGCTGATCCGCAATATGACGAGCTTTAACGAGCCCATTTTCCTGTCTCCGACAGGAACGCTTCAGGCGCAAACAAACTGCGATGCCGCCTACTACGGAGAAAAGACTGGCTACTGGGAACGCTATTGCGCTGAACCGGAGCCGGTAGGCGCTGACGGTTCGATGCTTGACGAGTCGGAACGCGATGCCATCAAGCGAAGTTGGGCGACTGAGTACATCTCGAACCACAAGAGTCGGTTACTCGTGGTCGCGCCGCTCCGAACATTACGTATGTTCAATCTTTACGATCCGATTGGCACTGCCCGATTCGATATTTATGTTGAAAACCGTGAATTCCGACAATCAATGCTCGCCCTCGTTCAGTACTACGTCGTTGCATCGCTTGCATTTGTCGGAGCAGTCATCGCATGGAGACGCCGACTCACCCTTCTCCCTGTTCTGATGTGGCCTGCGATGGTTGCACTAGTGGCTGCAGCGAGCTTCGGGAACAACCGCTATCGAGTGAGTGTTGAGCCGTCATTCATTTGGTTAGCGTCACTTGCACTTTGCGTCCTCTTCGATCGTGTTCGAAGGAACCAGCGAATGAGCGTTTCCGAAGCGACTGTGAGTACTGCCACCAGTCCAAGTTGATGGGCGAACCAGAACCCTGCCGGCCATTCGACCCCATTTGGGAACTGGCGTCGGTACTGCAGCCCTGTGTAAAGGACGACGATTCCACCGATTGAGGAAAGCACGACGAGCGCAGCGATAGCGGATCGGCGCCGGTTCCACACCAACAGTGCTGAGACAGCGGCCATAGCGAGTGCGACACCAAGGCCGCCGACAAGCGCTGCGACTGACGTGACGATGGCAATGAGTCCAAGTCTTGCGGCGAGTGTCACTGAATACGAGTTAAACGAAACGACAAGCTCGGGATCGGTTGCCTCCGCGTGGGAGATCACTCCTCGGCGACGTCGTCGCGTCAGCACAAGCGCTGCTGCACAAAGGCCAATAAGCCAAGGCGCAGAGACTGCGAGGCCGGCCCACACGAACTTCTGAGGCGCCCACGTGATGTCGACAGTGAACGTGGAACCGGTAACGGCAGGATCAATGAGCCATCCGTTTGCAAAACCGTCAATCAGTGTGGGTGAACCGAGGGATGGTCCTCCGCGCACAGTTGCGCTCCAACCTTCGGAGAGGGACTGCCCGAGGACGAGCCAGAACGGAACTGTGGAATTCTCAATCGTGACCGAATAGGAATTGGTGCCCGTCTCTGTTGCCGAGGTCACTGGAACGTCAGCGGCTGCAGTCACTGGGGTGACAGGAACCGACCGGAGTTCGACCGAATCGATGTCGATGCCTGTGTCAAGGCCCTTCGCTGTCTCGAGCTGATGATCCCCGACGTCGAGTCGAGAAACCGAAGCGGGGGTCGCGCCGCATGGCACAAGAGCGAGCGGCGAACGAGCGAGTGCATCTGCGACCGTGCCGTCAAGTGCGAACCCCTGAGGCTGTCCGTCGAGTTTCAGAAGGTCAGAACGGCAAAGCGAGGGGAGGGTTGTTGGGGTGGCACCTACTCGTGTTGGAAGTCCGAATTCAGCGATAGCGATCGGAAGGATGCGCTGACCACCACTGAAGTATTCCCTCGTCGTGACGGCACGCTCGGAGGCGATGGAAATGCGAACAACGCGAGAAGCAAGTTGACCAGTGGGCACATCAACCGTGGCGACATTGCCGCGTTCATCGACAGTCGGAATCGCGGGCACTGGAACAGTTCGAACGACGCCATCATCAAGGGTCAGGTTCAGTGCTGTCGGCACCGAGTGCTCGCGATCATTGATGACCGAGAGTCGCAAGCGATCGAACGACAAGGGGGTGGGGTTGGTGACAGTTGCTGTGGCCCCTACTTGGCTATCAAACTTCGTCGTCCAAGCAGTTGTCAGATTGTCGTCGAGGGCTGATGACGGTCGCGCCTGAAGAACGCCATTGAGGTAGTCGGTACCACTCACTATCGGATATCCGTCGGCGAGTCCTGGTCGTCCAACGAGTTCATCGACGAGAGCACCATTCACTCCCGCGCTGAGGCGGACTCGTCCAGCCAACTGAAAGTCATTCGTGGCACCGACACGGAAGATTCGTCGCAGTTGGAGTTCGGTGTCTTGTCGAAAACCCTCGACTGGGTTCGAGCGCAAACGAGAGAAGAGATACGCAACATTTGTTGCCTCTGGTGCGAGTTCATCGACGCCGGAACTGGGAGTCACGATCCATTCCTGTGCGGACACCCCCGGTACGGTGACCTCGCGGAATCCGACGTTCGAAAGTCCAACCCAGTTTGTCCGTCCAGTGACGTTTGAGTCATCGATACGCACACTCAGTGTTGTGAAAGTGCGCTCGCTACCAAAATCAACACGTTGACCCGAACCGACAAAAGATTCGTCATTGAGCGTCACGGTCTGGGAAGCAACCCCATCAAGAAGAATCGTCGCTTTTGTGATCCAGCGATTTCCTTCTGCCTGCAAGAGGTCAACGTGAGTAGCAGTGATGGGTCGGCTGTAGGTGATGGTGAGTTGATCGCCGATTACATCGCTGAAGCCACCTGTTGTCCAAGCAGTTCGGGGATCCGAATCGATGGCGTTGAAGGGGCGAACCTCGGATGAGTAGGCAACGATATTTCCGTAGGTTGACGCTTGGACATTTGCGACGTCGTCGCCGAACCACGCAACCGACTGGTCTGACGCTCTTTGGCCAGGGAAAAGCTCAAGCCTTGTGTCTTTTGGGTCCTCAACAAGAGGAATCGATGCTGCTGTTTCTGTAGCTCCGTTGTTTTCTTTTGTTGTTCCCCAACGCTGGGCTCGTTTGCGATTGGTATCGGTGATGACGAGATTGGGTTTGGCGACTCGGATTCCTTCGAAAAGTGTGGGCGAAGCATTCGCTGTTGCTGCGTAAAAGAGTGGTCGCTCTGTTGGAAGCTGGTTCCACACGGCTGCTTCGACGATCCCGTCGCCATCGCCGAACAGGACGGTCGGCTGCTGTGTGGTCTCTGATCGCAGTAGCGGTCGAACGTTGTCCACTGGGTAGATCGCAAGCGGAGGGGTCGCTGTCAGACCATTCCCGGTCGCTAGGTGCTGTTCGTCGATCATGGGCTGGCGCTGATCGGGGACATTGACTCGAGGAGTGCCAAAGGTGGTGGGAGAGCCAAGACCATTCGAGGGAGTTGTGCCTCCGAGTTGGTTCCAAAGCGTTGAAGGAACGGGTCCTCGGTACCGCTCGTATTGGCTGTCGAGTCGAAGAAGAACATCAGAGGCGGAATAGAGGCGGGCAACTCCGGCGATGGCTTGCGGCTCACCGACTCCTTCTTGGAACGGACGATCGAGTGCGCGCAAGAGATCAACGCTCGCAGGAGATCCGTAGGCAGTGATCTCCCTGCCGATCCAGGGCCGATCGATGAGTCCAGGCGTCAACGGGTCTTGCGTTTCGCCCCATCGATACGCACCGAAATCAGCGCCTGGGAGTTCGAGGACGCGAAAGCCTCCGTCTTGCGTATCGAGCCACTCTGCAGCGTCGGTCCAATACTCGGGAAGAGTTGATGGAAACTTCAGATCGGATTGAACGAGACCGCCGGTCCACAACGGCGGAAGATTCAAGATTGCAATGCAGATGAGGCCGAGTGGGAGCGCAAGCGACAATCGACGCGCAACCGGAGCACTGAAGCGTCGCTGGAGCGCGGGGATGAGTGCATCGACGAACGCTGCCGCTAGTCCGGCGATCCCGATAACGAGAAGAGGGACAATCCTTGGAGAATTCCGGAGGGCAAACCCCACCTCAAGTGACGTCGTGAATTTAATGAGTGCGCCGATTGGCGAAGGATCGCGATAGGGATACGTGCCGATTGCAAAGACAAGGCCGACAACGATTAATGAAACGAAATACGCGCGGTATCTCCAGCGCGTCAGAACGGCACCGAGAAGACCAAAAAGTGGAAGAGCAAATGTCAAAGCGAGCATGACGAGCGAGGTGGTGTAGAGCCCCCCAGACTCAGTCCATCCAGCGAGTCCGTCTTTGCCGTAGAAGTACCAGTATCCAAGACCTCGAAGTACTTCCGGAGCCGTGGACGTCTGAGCAACGGTTTCGACTGTTTCGGTGAGCTGGAGAATGGGGAGTCCGAACTTGCCCTGGGTATACAGCCCGGAGAGCCACCACAACTGCGCTGGACCAGTAGCGACCGCTATGCGAAGGAGTGCTTTGAATGCTTCTTTGAGCGAGGTTTCTTTGGTGATCCAAACCGCAAAAGGGGCGAGAAGAAGAGGGCCGAGCAAAACAAAAATGACCGAACTTGCGTTTGTGCCCGCCATGACGGTGACGATGAGTGCAAACAGCACCGGAGCACGCCAGGTCCGTTCCCTGAGTGCACTGATCATCAAACCGATTAACCACGGGAGTGCGCACCATGGTGTGAGGATGACCGAGGTTCGACCCATGTACGCAAGCGCGTACGGGCTGAGCATGTAGATGAACGCTGCGACGGCAGAGCCTGGACCCCGAAGTCCGAGCTTTCGTAGGAGCCAGAGAGTCCCTGCTCCGGCGAGGAAGAGAAGTGTCCCGAACCACAGTCGTTCCGCGATCCAAATCGGCACCCCCATGGTTTTGAAAACCCAGTACCAAGGTCCCAATGGAAAGAGGTAGCCGATGTTTTGGTGGGTAACGGTCCCCGCATTGATATGCGCGTCCCACATGTAGGGGGCTCGCGAGAGCAATTTGCTTGGGTCGAGGAGTAGGTACGCCTTGGTATCTGCTGACACCTGACCGGGGGAGGTGAGCAGGCTGGGGATGTACGCGACGAATGCAAGCGCCGCATAGGTCAAACGATCGATTCGACGTGTCGGCGAGATCGCCTCTGAGTTCGAGGGACTGCCTGAGGCGGTCCCGGTGTTTTTCTCAGTCAACATCAGCCAACATCAGCGACGTCATCGCACACTCCTGGCGGATCATCGTATTGCCATGCTTGGCGCCAAGAGCCGGCCTTCCAGTCGGAGTTTTTTGGGACGGGCGCCCAGCCAAGCCTCGCAGCGTGGGCAAGAACGTGATCTGCCAAATTCGAGGCGCCCTCTTGGCAGAGGTGCCAGTTGTCTTTCTTGCGGAGGAGGTGCACGGTGCCATCGTCACCAACCCAGTAGCGCGGAGTGGAACCATCGGGCGCTGTGAGAGCCGCCGCAATCGAGGGATTCGAAACCATGTCTGGGTGACGAGCTGCAACATTTGCGAAGACACGATCGACGGCGCTTACATCGATCTGTCCTCCGGGCATCACGGGAAGAAGCATCACATGGATTCCATTGCTCGTGAGCAACGTGACGGCTTCATCAACAACGGCCTCGTATGCGGCTTCTCCATTTTCTTTGATGAAGGAGAGGTCCCAACCTCCGAACAACATGACTGCCAAATTCGGATCGAATTCTGAGATTGTGTTCGACCAGTCCGAACGCCAGTCAACACCATTCGTAAGACCAAACCCTGGTCTCGCTCCAAACACGATTGATGATGCTCCCGTGGCCTCAGCGGCTGCAGCGAGTGCCGGAGAGACGTCCATCGCTCCTGAATCGCCGATTATCCAAAGTCTCGCCGGAGGAGGCGAATTGGAATCAACTGGGTTCTGAGGGACGAGTTGCTCCAACCGGCTCTCAATCTGATCAACCCGCATGTTGGCGTAAGGCACGGTGCTCACGGGCGTGTGAAGGGTGATGGCAAAAGCGCAAACGACCACTGCGCTGATTCCTACAAGCGCTGCGCTTCCGGCGCTGCGAGTGGTTGAGAAAAGCGTGCCCCGTCGGACAGGCATCTCCAGCAGAAAGTAAGAGGCCAACGCAATCGCGATGGTGACAATCATCCGGACCACGAAGAGGGGGCCGAGCGAAAGGCCGGTTCGATCTTGACTGAGAAGAAGGAAGACGGGCCAGTGGTAGAGGTACAGCCCATACGAAAGCAGGCCGGCCCAGCGCAAGGCAGGGTTGGCGAAGATTCGGGAAAACATGCCGGCTCGGGTCGCGACATAAATCGCAAGGGTCGACAGGAGTGCATAGAGCGGCAGACCTCCTCTCGCTAATCCGGGAGAGGCCTCAGCCGTGTTGAACCAAGCGATGAGAATTACGAAAATTGCTGCGAAACCGAGTACGTCAAAAAGAGACTCACTGCTCGTTCGTGTCGTGGTGTTGCGTTGACGTCCCGACCACCACAGTGCGAGCAATACTCCGAATAACAACTCGGCGACTCTTGTGTCAGTGCCGTAATAGACGCGATCAAAATCTGATTGCTGCAGCCACATCAGTGCGATCGAAACTGCGGCGGCTGCCATGCAGGAAGATGCGAGCAGTCGGCGCCCCCCGAAGCGCATAAGGACTACCACGACGATCGGGAAGACCACATAGAACTGTTCTTCAATAGCCAGCGACCAAAAATGCTGAAATGGGGTTGGATCTGAAAAGAGTGAGCCATAACTCACGTCGGCGGTCCATAAACGCCAATTGGCGACGTAGCCAATCGCCGAGAGCATGTCGCCTCGAAGTGATGCCAGTTGATCTGCGGATCCGATTCGCCACCAGATCAGTCCGATAAGAGCAACGGTGGCTAGAGCTGCAGGCATGAGGCGGCGAAGGCGCCGTCCCCAAAACCGGAGCAAATCAATCGAATGCGAACCTTCGAACTCGCGAACGAGAAGATTCGTGATCAAAAACCCAGAGAGGGTGAAGAACGTCGAAACGCCGAGAAAGCCACCCTTTGCCCAAGTGAAGCCTCCATGGAACAACAGCACGCCGATGACGGCCATGCCACGAATACCGTCGAGGGCAGGTAAGTGGGGGAGAGTGGCCGATCGATCAGACCTGAGAGTCTCAGGCGAGGGTCGGCTCGTTGTTCGCTCGTCCATAGTGGAGCCAGACTGTCCTCAAGGGCAGAAAAAACCGGTGGTTCAATCAGTCGCAACGTAGCAGGGGATTCTGGCTGTCCACGGGCGGATCGTGAGGCAAGAATGCGTCACGCTCGCTCGTCAAGGACCATCCGGAGGCATTCGGTTGCAGGATTATCCCGCCAGACCATGCTGTCTGACGGGAGCAGTCCACGCTGATCAAGTCGATTCATCACGCGAACCACGATGACGCAGTAGCGAGCAGCCGCAAAGAGCTCATGGGCGGCCGTGTCGATCGCAGGCCGGTCGGCGTGTTGGAAATACATCGCTCTCTGTTCATCTCGCGTAGGATCCCCATCGAGTCGGTCGAGACCTGCGAGTTCGTGCATGGTCCGGTCGAACATCAACCACCAGCCAAGATCGAATTCTGGGGGACCGACGCAGGCTGCTTCGAAGTCAGTGAGACAAGCCACTTGTGAGCCCTGCCAAATGATGTTTCCCGGTCGTGGATCTCCCCAACACAGTCCTACAGACGTGTCGGGAGGGAGTTCGTTCTCGATGAGCGACCAAGCGTTCTCTAGGAGCGGATGCGCTCTCCCGCGCAACTCTGCTTCGCCAAATTCTTTCCAGAGACGAAGAAGGTGGCGGGACCCAGGGGTAACGCCACTAGGAACGAGCCAGTCCAACCCGAGAGTTGATGTGTTGAACTGGTGAACGCGTGCCATCTCAAAAAGACCATTACTGACGAGATCGGTGCGCTCACCCGGCGCGAGTTCGGTGAAGAACCCCTCGACGCTGTAGGGCGGACTCTCAATTGGTACATCTCCGTCGACGTGGTGCATGACGAAGAACGGTGTGCCGAGGACTTCTGGGTTGCTCTCATAACCGACAAGGGCGGCGATGGGTAGGTGCGAGTTTCGACTGATGCTGTCCATGATGCGGAACTGAATCTCGATCTCGGGCATCGCAAGATCCGACTGTGCTGGATACACGGCTGGTTCGGGAGTTTCGAGTCGCACGACAAACCGCTGCTTGCCATTCGAAGACGACTCTGCGGTGAGAAGGATCGTTTCGGCTGAGAAGCCGCCCGACGGCCGACCATCAATCTCTATGCGGAGGTCCGATGTTCCAGTCCTCGACGCAATCCAGTTCCCAAGCGCTTCAGTGTCCAACACAGATTCAGTCATAGTTCCCCCTCAGGTCGAAGGTAGCAGCGGCTCTGTTCTTATGAAGTCGTCCATCTACACTCTGGACTGTTCAAACTTTGGGGGACATATGACTGATCTGGTCGACAATCCTATGTTGCTGCCCGACCCAGAACCGGCAGAGGTTCGCTACACCATCATTTCTGTTGACGATCACCTCGTTGAGCCTCCAGACATGTTTGAAGGCCGGTTGTCGTCGAAGTTTCAGAGCCGAGCACCAAAGGTCGTGACGAACGAGAACGGTCACGAGGTTTGGGAATTTGAAGGCCAGAGATTTACTCAGGTCGGCATGAACGCCGTCGCCGGCCGAAGCAAAAGTATGAAGAATCTGGAGCCAACCAAATTCAGTGACATGCGAAAAGGATGCTGGGATATCAATGAGCGCGTGCGCGACATGGATATCAATGGTGTCTGGGCATCGATGAACTTCCCTTCGATGATCACCGGATTCTGCGGCCGCGTGTTCGCGCAAATTGACGACCTTGATCTTGGCTATGCCACAACCCAAGCGTGGAACGACTGGTTGTACGAGGAATGGTGGCAGCCGGCTACAGATCGCATCATTCCCCTTGGCCTTACATTTCTGGCTGATCCTGAAAAAGGCGCCGCGGAGATTCGACGCAACGCCGCTCGCGGTTTCGTTGCGGTCACTCTTCCTGAGCGGCCCCAGAACATCGGCTTCCCGTCGCTTTTCTCCGGGTACTGGGATCCAATCGTTCAAGCCTGCGCAGAAACTGACACGGTTATCGCGCTCCATGTGGGGTCCTCAGGTGGATACCCGTCGCCCGCAGATGCGCCGGCACTCCAGTTGGGCGCAACGATGTTTGGCCAACTCTCGCTCGCGGCGTGCGCCGAATGGTTGTGGTCCGGTTATCCGCTGAAGTATCCGAACCTGAAGATCACGATGTCCGAGGGCGGCATTGGCTGGGTTGCGATGTTGCTGGATCGGCTCGACAACATCGTCGATCGAAGCGGCTACGGACTCGGTTGGGAAACGCGTCCAGCCGATGTACTCAAGCGCAACTTCTGGTTCTGCACGATTGATGATCCGTCAACGATCATGACCCGACACCGCATTGGCGTCGAAAACATCATGTTCGAAACGGACTATCCGCATGGCGATGGAACCTGGCCCGACACTCAGCAAGTGGTCGCCGACACCTATGGCGATATTCCTTCTGATGAATTGCGGTCGATCCTCTGTGAAAATGCTGCACGGGTGTTCCGTCATCCATTGCCGAATGAGGTTCTCCCGCTATAGGTAGTTGCTGCGATCCTCGATGCAGCGACAGACGACATCAACGAGCCCATTCCTCTTTGCGCTCTTCAAGCGTTGACGAGCACACCGCTCGGTTACGTAAGTGCTCCTTAGCGATCTGCGTAAAGCTGGGCCACAACCTCGGCAGCATCGTCGATTGAGCCGAACTGTGTTTCGAGGACCCAAGCTCGTTTGAGGAAGAGGTGGGCGTCAACCTCCCAGGTGAAACCCATTCCGCCGTGAACTTGCACGCAGGTCTTCGCATTTTCGGTTGCCGCACGAGCTGCGGTGAGTCGAGCACCAGCGACAGCTCGATCGATCGACCCAACCTCCGGCTCGTCGATCGTGACGCCCGCGGCCCACACCGATGATCGAGCAACCTCTGTTCGAATCCAGGAATCTGCCAGTAGGTGCTTGAGTCCCTGAAAGGAACCAATTGGGCGGCCGAACTGCTCACGTTCTTTTGCGTACTGAACTGCAAGCGACGTACTTCCGGAGGAGTTTCCCGAGAGTTGGGCAGATGCCAAAAGGGAACCGCGCTGTCGCCACTGTTTGGCCAATTCGGCGTCGCCAATTGATTTCGTCTTCGGAAGACTCGCAAGGATCGTGATCGGGGTGGTGGGGTCGGTCGGGTGGACAACGTCGGCACCAGAGACGTTGTCGCTCTCAATGATTCCGATGCCTGCGTCATCCAGTACCAAAAGCACATCGGATGAACGGAAATTTTCGACTGCGAGTGGGCCATCGCTTCCAAGGTCAATGATGCACGGAATGACTGAGCCGTCGATCACCCCATCGACAAGACCAGCTGCCAAGGTGGCAGCAACGATTGGCCCGGGACAAAGAGCCGCTCCGAGAGCTTCGTGGACGAGAACAGTGTCAATGAAGTTGAGTCCGACGCCACCATGGCCTTCGGATACGGCAATGCCAAATGTTCCGAGGCCGGCGAGTTCGCCCCAGAGCGAGCGATCAAACCCATCGCTGGTCCCGAACGACCGAACGGTTTCGATTGGAAAACGATCGGCGGCAAAAGTTGTAATCATCTCGACGAGTGCGGCTTGGTCGTCTGTTGGCTGAAGATCCATAATCAGCGCTCCCTTGGAAGTCCGAGCACGCGCTCGGCAATGATGTTCTGCTGAATTTGGGTTGTTCCGCCGCCAAGTGAAATAGCGAAAGCGTGCAATTTGCTGTGCACGAGTTCACCAGTCGGTTGACCGCCGAGATCGTCCATCGAGAGTGATGCTCGATCAAGTACTCGAAGGGCAAGGTCACCGAGGCGATGTTGCGTTGTTGCAAACGCCACCTTGAATCCAGACCCTGAGCCCATGACCAGGCCGCCGCGTGCACCTTGTGAGACGTTTCGCTTTGTGAAAGCCCACAATGCATCGAGGTCAGCGCCAATGATGCCGACCTCGCGTCGGATGCTGTCGTCGTCCCAGATCGCCCTGCCGGTTCGTGTCGTTGACTTCGCCAATTCGATCAGTTCTTGGAAGACGTTCGTTGTGTCGAGCAATTCGCCAACAAAGCCGGTGCCGCGCTCGAAACTGAGCGTGACGTTGGCTACTCGCCAACCGTCGTTCTCGGCGCCGACGAGATTCGCTACAGGAACACGAACCTCGTCGAGGAACAGTTCTGCAAATTCAGTTGACCCGTGAACCGTGACGAGCGGCCTGACATCGATGCCGGGGAGATCCATGGGCATGATGAGCCAGCTGATTCCCTTGTGCTTGAGTTCATTTGGGTCGGTGCGAACCAGCATTTCGCAGTAGTCGGCTGCAACTGCGTGCGATGTCCAGATCTTTTGTCCGCTGACGACGTAATCGTCGCCGTCGCGGAATGCTCGTGTGCGAAGTGACGCGAGGTCGCTACCTGATCCGGGTTCGGAGAACCCTTGGCACCAAACGTGATCACCGGTGAGGATGCCGCGGAGATGGTGCGCTTTTTGCGCGTCGGTCCCTTCGGCAATGATCGTCGGGCCAGCATGCATCTGGCCAACAAATCCGACGCCGACATCGGGCGCTTTCGCAGTTGCTGATTCCTCTAGGAAGATCAGGTGCTCAGTGGGTGTCGCGCCGCGTCCACCGTGTTCTGCGGGCCAGTTGATACCTGCGTAGCCGGCATCGAACAGCATCCGCTGCCACTGAGCGTCGTAGGCGCGTCGTCCTGGCCAATCGTCGGGTGATGGCGGTGTCGGCATGGAGGCAACCGCGCCACGAAGCCAGTCGCGCACTTCGGAGCGGAAATCGGCATCGCTATCGGAATCACGTAAATGCATCATGAGCCTCGTTGTTTCGGCATCAGGGAATCTTGGATCATTGCGGTTCGTTCCACTCGATTGTGCGGTCGGAACGTTCGGGTTGGCGACCGATCTTGAGGGGGGCGAGGGGAGCGTCGCACATGAGGAATCGTTCGTAGTCCTCGGCCGCCCAAAGAAGATCGCGCCACTGTCGAAGACCGGGGTCAGTATCTCGAGCCTTCTCCACCTCGGACCACTGCTGCCATTCAGGGATTGCCCAAATCACGATGCATTCATCGTCGCGGCGCATGGAGGTCTTAAGCGCTCCGACAAGCTCCCAGCCAAACGGCTGATGAGCGCCTACTGCGATGTCGCGAACCTTTGACAGAAATTCGTCTGCGCCGCCTGGTTCCACACGAATTGTGTCGTGGGCGTAGGCCACGCCGGAAACTCCGTCGGCGCAAAGTTCCTCGATGGTGCGGGTCCATGGGGCGGGGATGAGAACTCGGTCGTAGCCACCGGAACGAAAGTTCGCGGCCTCGTTCCACCAGGCTTCGAGCTTGGCATCCTGCAGAGATGGCCGGCCAAGTTCGTGCGCAAGTGCGGTCGCTAAACCGTCAAGGCCGTCTTCTTCCCACATGTTGACAACCCGGGGCCAGCGGCTGGTTGTGCCGACCACTCCCCACACACCGAAACAGAGCTGACCGCGATCGTCACGAGCCATCGGGCACCAGTTGGCGGTCATGTGATGCATGTAATTTGCACGATTCGCACCGATGATGTCGATGAACTCGTGCGTGTAGACCTTGGTGTTCACTGTTCCCCCGTGGTTGACGCCAACAGCTCCGTCTGGATTGATTCGCCGTGGTTAATCGTCAGTAGGTCGGGCATTTGGCCCGTTCATGATCGTACCCGTCGAATTCGAGGGTTTCTGTAGAGTCAGATCTGTTCGCACGTGCCTCGTGAGATCTCTCCTCTTAGAGAATTGAATGACGTCGATGACAGCATGGAACTTTGCTGATGTGTGGGAGGCGATCGCTGAGGTTCAGCCAGATGCCCCTGCGTTGATTCGCGGCGCTTCTGTGCGTTCATGGGCGGAGTTTGATCAGCGGGCATCAGCGCTTGGGGCGAGGCTTGTTGAGGCCGGACTTTCAAGACAATCGCGAGTTGCTCAATACCTCATGAACTCCATGGAGTACGTCGAGTCACTGTTCGCAACTTTCAAAGTGGCAATGGTTCCAGTGAACACGAACTATCGCTACGTCGCCGATGAACTCGCGTATCTCTGGATCGATGCTGGGGTCGAGGCCGTGATGTTCCACGGTTCCTTTACCGAGTCCGCCACTCAGGTGCGGTCGCGAGTTCCCGACGTCAAGCTCTGGCTGTGGGTTGACGATGGAATGGGGGAGTGCCCGGAGTGGGCTGAGCCTTATGAGGTTGCAGCGCAGTCTGGAGCGCTGTTGACCACAGAATCATCCAGTCGAAGTGGTGATGACCTTTTCTTGCTCTACACCGGCGGAACAACAGGACAGCCAAAGGGCGTGATGTGGCGGCAGGACGACCTGTTCTG
This sequence comes from Acidimicrobiales bacterium, assembly GCA_044236415.1. Taxonomy (GTDB): domain Bacteria; phylum Actinomycetota; class Acidimicrobiia; order Acidimicrobiales; family Acidimicrobilacustridaceae; genus Acidimicrobilacustris. The sequence goes on from JBIIGP010000004.1 coordinate 21,549, forward strand.
TGTTCTCAATCGCAGCGCAACGATCAAGTACCCCGAAGATGGCGCTCTCGACGTCGTGCGTGAGGGTCTTGCCGAGGCCGGTGAAATGCGAGCCCGAGTCATCCCTGCTGCACCATTGATGCACGGCACTGCTGCGTTCTCCGCATTCGCCGTGCTCGATTCCGGTGGCGCCGTGGTGTTGTGCGAACACACCAAGTTCGACCCAGAGGAATTGCTTGACACGGTCGAAGCACATCGGGTGACCGACCTCTCGATCGTCGGCGATGCTTTCGCCAAGCCATTACTCGACGCACTTGATGCTCACCCAAAGCGTTGGGATATCTCCTCACTCAAGGTCATGCTTTCGTCAGGAGTCATGTGGTCGGCTCCAGTGAAAGACGGATTGATCGGGCACGCACCTGACTTGCTGTGTGTGGACACTCTCGGTTCATCTGAAGCGGTCGGCCTCGCGCGTTCAATTTCTTCTTCGCGCGGTACAGCGAAAACCGCGGGTTTCAAGCTTGGACCTGACGCACAGGTCATTCGTGACGACGGAACATCGGTAACTCCGGGCTCAGGAGAATCTGGCTTGGTCGCGATAGCGGGCCGAGCGCCAATCGGATATTTCAATGACCCCGAGAAATCCGCCAGAACGTTCAGGGAGATTGGTGGTCGCCGGTGGACAACACCCGGTGATTTCGCAACCGTCAATGAGGATGGGACCGTCACTCTCCTTGGTCGAGGGTCTGGCTGCATCAACACGGGTGGCGAAAAGGTGTTTCCGGAAGAGGTCGAAGAGTCGATCAAGATCCATCCACTCGTACGCGACGCGGTCGTCATGGGAGCGCCCCACGAGCGCTTTGGCCAACAGGTCATAGCCTTCGTCGAGCCAAATGCTGGCAGCGAACTCGATCCCGAAGAGTTGAAAGCTGCGCTACAGAGCCGACTCGCCGGCTACAAAATCCCCCGGCACCTAGTCATTGTTGAGTCGATCGGACGGGCGGCCAACGGAAAGGTCGACCAGGCCCGCTGGAAAGCCGAAGCCGCACGTGTCGGAAGTGCATCGGCCTGAGTTGGTCTGGGAGACTGCCCAGGTGAGCGATACAACAGCAGTTCCGATCCCGCCTGATGTTGAGAGCGCGGATCCATCGGAGTCAGAGCCCAACAATCCTCGACTCGATCGTTGGATCAATAGGACGACTCTGCCCCTCGACTTACTCGCGCTCTGCACAATCTGGCTCACTGTTGTTCCGTTAGGAACGATTCACCGTGTCGCAGATCAGCCAATGCTTTGGTATATCGGCCGGCTCGCTCTCTCCGTGATTTACGGGGTGGACATGGCAGTGCGCACCTATCTCTCTCGGCATCGGCTGAGGTACTTCACCCATCATCCTGTTGGTGTTCTTGCTGTCATCCTTCCGGTCATTCGACTCCTGTTCAGTCTCAGACTGCTACGGGCGATGTTTAAGAAGGGCAATACCGGTCATTTCGTTTTCGTTTCAATCGCGCTTCTGTTCAACCTCGTCGTGATTGTTTGGGGTTTCGAGCGCACTGCCTCCGGAGCAAACATCACGAGTATCGGGATTGCTGTGTGGTGGGGATGCGTCACGGTGTTTACCGTCGGCTACGGCGACTACTACCCAATTACGACTCCGGGTCGAATAGCGGCGGTGGGGATCATGGTTCTGGGACTCACAACCGCAGCAGTCATCACCGCTCAGATTGCTTCGGGTTTCATGGATCAAGCTCAGAGTCGACGTAATGCTGCTTCAGGTCCAGATGACGATTCGACCGATGGTCGAATCCGAAGAATCGAAGAGATGCTCAACACTCACTTCGAACAAACCGACTCAACCAAGGATCAGACGTAATCCCTGTGGCGTAGCCAATTGATTGAGAGCCAGCCCCAAATAGGGGGCAGGTACGCAGTAAACAGTCGAGCAGTGAATGTTGCGGCGATTGCTTGTTGATCGGGAATGCCCGCTGCAGTGAAGCCCCCGATGAGTCCGGCTTCGATGACCCCGATACCGCCTGGTACCGGAGCAATCCCTCCGAGTATCGATGCAAGCGTATTGATGATGATCAGTTGCATCAGTCCGAGTGATTCACCGTAGGTGTGAAGTGCAGCCCAAAGGACGAGCGCGTAGAAAATCTGGGAGAGCGCATTTCCGGCGAGCATCTGAACGCCCTTGCGGGGGTTCTTCATGACGGCGGAGAGATTTTCTTTTGCGGCACGAATTTGGGGAATGAGGAACTTCGTGATCCGGTGACGCAGCCTCGGGATTACGAAGACGATTGCAACGACGACGGCAAGAATAATTGCGGCAAGGAGGATCTTTCCGGAGAGTCCGGTGGTACTGCCTGATCCGCCTTTGCTCAGGGAAAACGCGCTCGCTCCGAAGATAAGTGCTACGAGGAGAAAGACCACCTCGGTGAAGCCAGAGGCGACCGAATTGAGAAGGCTTGAAGTAACAGCTACCGCTGATTTCAAACCTTGTTTCTGAAAGAAACGAACCTGGAGAGCAAACGTTGTGACGCCGCCTCCAGCGAGTCCAGTGAACTTCGTCCCGATCTCGAGCATGATGACTGGCCGCAGTGGCAACGGTTTGCTCACCGAGCCCAAAAGTGACATTGCGAGTCCGCCAATTGGAACCCAGGCGAGCAAGAAGACGAAGGGCACCCAAATCCAGTGGGCGTCTTTGAACATCGTGGACCATTCGACATGAGCGAATTGGCCGATGAGCAGGTACATGCCGAGGATCGTGAACGCGGCGATCAGGATTGATGAAGGGGCAACGCGGCGGAGTTCTTCGAGCTTGGGGGCTTCGACACCGGTTTTTGAACTGACCTCATCGCGAAGCCGCGCGCAGAGTTTCTTGAGGTCGTCAGCTGATCGGCGGTTGACGCGTGGAAGCGCGGTCGTCTGCAGATAGGGAAGGAGAGCGGATAGGCCGTCTTTGCCAAGTGAGGTCTGGGCCGCTGCAATTGCCCGGTCGTCGCCAACAAGATCGGCAAGAGTGGCGAGAAGGGCAACGCGGTCTGAGTAGAACGCATCGGAATCTGGCCTCGTGTTCGCCGTTGCAAGGTCGGTGAATGAGGCACCCGTTTCAGACAGGACAAACGTTTTTGCCCAGATGCCACCGTGGGTAATTCCCGCACCGTGAAGTTTGCTCAGTTGGGTCCACGTATCGACGAGCTGTTCATCGGTGATCTTCTCAGGCTGCATCTGGTCAAGCGTGTCGCCCTCAATGGCCTCAAGAACAAGTGTTGCGTCGCCTCGTGAGCCGATCGTGGCTGCGGTGACAACGCTCGGAACCTGAACCCCTGCACGTTCGGCGAGAAGTAGAGCGAACGCCCGATGTTCAATCTGTTGCTGTCGGCCAAAACTGAGGACTGGTCCAGAATCTTTGTACCAAAGAAAGCGGCCAATCTTCGTGAGGAGTTGCGCGTCGGTTGCGTCGCGTCCGATCACAATGATTCGTAGCGGAGTGCCATCGGATCTCGTTGCGCTGTAGGCCTTCTCGCCCCACGCCTGCACTGAGCTCACGCTGACGTCATCGACGGAAATGTCAATTGAATCGAGGTCGCTCGACACTTCATTGGGATCGGGGGCGCCGTCGGGAGAACCAAGAATGAGATGGATGGCGGCCGCGAGAGCCCAGCCAAGTGCGATGGCTCCAAAGACACCGGCCGGATAGCCCTCGGTGCGGGCAACTGCACTCACTGCGACGATGGTTAAGAGCGTCGTCATCAGGCGTCTGGAGGGACGAGTCAACTCAGGGCCTGCCACAAAGAAAACTGCAGCAAGAACAGTGAGACGTAATGGTGGGTACTGCGGGTACTGGGAAAGTTCCTTGGCGGCGGCTCCAACGACTGCAGGAGCATCAATGAGATGTTGAAGTCCCAGCGCAAGGACGCTTCCGCCAACAAGCGCAATCGAAAGACCGGAAATGAATCGGATCCGCCGCGAGGAAAGTGCGATTACATAAACCACAACAATGGCAACGACGATGCCGCCGCCATTAGCGATGGTCGCAACTCTGAGAAGGGGGTCGGGCAGAGACTCAACCGCGGAGTGAATCGAACGTTCGAGTTTCGAATACGAGAGCGCTCCGACAGTTCCGAGAGCGAACAGTACAAGCCCAGCGATAACGCGAAAGACATCGCTTGCTCTGCGATGAAGTCCATGATCAGGAACGACGCCAAAGAGCGTGACCCATCCGGCTTTCGTCGGAAGGCGGCGTCGTCGCCGGACGGTAGGCATTGACTAGGAGATTGTTGCTTCTGCGAACGACCGCATTTCGCGTTCGACATCCGGACCAGCAGGTGTGTAGAGGATTTCTGTGACGCCCATTGAGGATGCGTGTGCAACCTTCTCTTTCACCGCAGCCTTGTCGCCAGTCCATCCGACTCCTGCGAGTGTCGCTTCGTCAGCGAGGTCGAGCACAACTTGGTCCCGTCCGAACACTTCAGTCACGTGACCTTCATGTACGGCAAGGTGCCGTTCTGCCGCTGGACGAGATGCCTCGACATCTGCGAGCCATTCGGCTCCGCCAGGCATCGCAGTGAGAAACTCGGGGGCGGCTTCCC
>JBIIGP010000066.1:0-9029 GCA_044236415.1 Acidimicrobiales bacterium
TCGCTTTCGGACTCGGTGACTTTCTCAACGGTGCCAACGACTCGAACCTGACGAGAAAGAACGTTCCAAGGGAAACAAATCGATGCCTGCGGATGATCGATGAGTTCACGACCCTTTTGGCTGGTGTAATTCGTGAAGAACACAAAGCCATGATCGAAACCCTTAAGCAATACGTGACGAGATGACGGCATGCCATCGGCACCAACACTCGACACGACCATTGCATGGGGTTCATGCACATCCGCTTCGCTCGCAAACTGGAACCAAGCGTCGAACTGCGCAAATGGATCATCGTGAAGTTCAGCGCGTCGAAGTCCCTTCGCCTGTAGTTCGGCTCGCAGGGCGTCGAGTTTGGGAGATGCGCTCATAGGTCCAGTCCACTCCAGTCTGAAGCGAAGTGCCAAGCGCAGCTCACCATGCACGCCCAAGGATGATGCCCGCGTAGGCGGCAAGACCACCACCAATCACCATGAGCGCTGTCCACAGCAGCAACATCCGATGATTGCGATTCTTCACAAGACCAGCGAGTTCAGCCGCAAATGTCGAGAACGTGGTGAACGCTCCGCAGAAACCAGCCGCGACGCCAAGACGCAGGTTCTCATTGATGATCTGAGTCGCAGCGATACCAACCACAACACCGAGGACGAACGAGCCCAGGAGATTGACCAGAAGAATGCCGATCGAAGGCCCGTTCGGAAACCAACGGCGCAAGCCGATGTCTGCGGCGTGACGACTCGTCGCACCCAGTGCCCCAGCCAAACCGACGATGATCCACGCGGTCATCGTGCGACCTCAAGATGAATGGCTCGGCGAGTGAGGCGCATCGACGCCATGGCCACAAGCACTCCACCAGCAACAGAGGCCACCACAGCCGCGAGTGCCGTCAGCGGTTCCGATTGCCGCAACAACTCGGCGCTCTCAACGGTGAACGTCGAGAATGTCGTAAACGCGCCAAGAATTCCGGTTCCGAGAAACGAGTGCGTGAGCAACCGCGGCGGCTCTCGGTCGAGAAACAACACCAGCACCACGCCAATGAGCGCAGAACCTACAAGATTGATCGCAAGGGTTGTCGTTGGGAACGTTCCTGAAGCAACGGGAAACCACACCGACATTCGCCACCGCATCCACGAGCCAAGTGCGCCGCCGACCGCGATGACAGCGAATCGACGAAGAAGAATCACGCGATGATCAGCCGATTGAGGTTGCGCCGCGCATGTACGGCTGCAGGATTTCAGGAATGCGCACAGTGCCATCGGGCTGGCGATGAGTTTCAACAACAGCCGCCCATACACGCGGAACAGCAAGCGCAGAGCCATTGAGGGTGTGGGCAATCTCATTACCCTTTGCGCCTTCAACTTTGTAGCGAATGTTGGCGCGACGGGCCTGATAGTCGGTAAACCACGACACCGATGACACTTCAAGCCACTGATCAACACCAGGTGCATAGACCTCAATGTCAAAGGTGCGGGCCGAAGAGTTTCCAATGTCGCCGGTACACAGATCGAGCACTCGATAGGTGAGCCCAAGTGCGCCGATAAGTCCTTCGGCACGAGCAAGAAGTTCCTCGTGTAACGCAGGCGCTTGTTCCGGAGTTGCGTAGGCAAGGATCTCGACCTTGTCGAACTCATGAACGCGCAACAAGCCACGAGTGTCACGGCCAGCTGAACCGGCTTCACGACGGAAGCATGCGGTTTGTGCCATGAGACGCATCGGTAGATCTGCACCGCGAAGGATTTCGTCACGGGCTAGGGACGTGAGCGGGACTTCAGCAGTGGGGATTGCCCAAAGGTCATCGCGCTCGAGGTGATACGCGTCGTCGATGAATTTTGGAAGATGGCCAGTACTGATCATCGTGTCAGTCAGCACAACCGTGGGCGGTCGAACCTCTTCGAACGCGTCGGCATTGCGATCGAGCGCAACCTGACACAACGCCCGAGACAGCGTGGCGCCCTGCCCACGGAACATTGTGAACATCGCGCCCGACATCTTCACCGCACGTTCCAAATCAAGAATGCCGAGTTCGGTGCCGATATCCCAGTGGGGAACACGCTGGTGTTCTGCCCAAGCAGCAGGATCGTCACCAACGCCCACTCGCTTCACTTCGACGTTGTCGCTTTCACCTTTGCCGTCGGGGCAGTCAGGTGATGGAAGGTTCGGGATATGCAGCAGGAGATCGCGCATCTGTCCAGCGACCTCGTCGGCCGCTGCGGTCACTTCACGCTCGCGCTCGCCGAGGGCACGGCTTTGCTCCTGCAGCGCTTCCGCCCCAGCCGTATCGCCATCGCGACGCAGCTGACCAACCTCTTTGGACAGACCGTTCACCTGCGCTCGAAGATCGTCCCGTTCGGCGGAAATCTGCCGACTCTTTTCGTCGAGTTCGGCCACCTGAGCGAGGTCGCGCAGGGCCCCTTCGTCGCCGCGGCGGGCAAGAGAGTCTCGAACAGCGTCGTAGTCGGAACGGATTCGGCGAACGTCGATCACGGTTCTGAACCGTAGTCGTCGGCCCGGTAGCGTCAGATCGTGGTTTCTCCTGAGTCCCAGCCAGCGATCGAGGTCGATGACCTCACCATTCGCTACGGCGATCGCATTGCCGTCAATGGCCTCTCCTTTCGGGCCATGCCCGGGCAGATCACTGCCCTCCTCGGACCAAACGGAGCAGGCAAGACCTCAACGGTTGAAACCCTCGAGGGCTATCGCCGTCCCACGTCGGGAACGGTCCGGGTACTCGGCCTCGATCCGGTCGCCGACCATCGCCAGCTTGTGGCCCGCATCGGCGTGATGTTGCAATCAGGCGGTGTCGCCACAGGCATGCGTCCCGCCGAAGCACTGCATCTCTTTGCTTCGTACTACGACAACCCCGTCGATCCCGATGAGCTACTCGAACTTGTGGGGTTGGTCGATCATCGGTCGTCGACCTGGCGTTCGATGTCTGGAGGAGAACAACAGCGCCTCTCGCTGGCACTCGCGCTCGTTGGTCGCCCAGATGTCGCGTTCCTCGATGAACCGACCGCAGGTATCGACCCGGCAGGCCGTCAACTCATTCGCCGAGTGATTGCTGATCTTCGCGATCGCGGTGTGGCCGTTCTTCTCACAACTCACGATCTCGAAGAAGCCGAGAAGCTCGCCGATCACGTGGTCATCATCGACCACGGTGTTGTGCTCGCCGATGGAACGCCCACCGAACTCATGCGCGCCGCGCAGGGCGACGAAGTTCGTTTCGGTGCGCCTTCGGGCCTCGACGTTTCCTCGCTCGGCGAACGAATTGGAGCAGTAGTTACCGAAGTATCACCCGGCGAGTACGTGGTTGCATCCGCAGCAACACCAACGATGGTTGCAGCAATCACCGCATGGCTTGCCGAGATGAATCTTCCTCTTGCCGATTTGCGCGCCGGGCGTCAGCGTCTTGAGGACGTGTTTTTGCGTCTGACTGCCGACGCGACCGCACCTGCTGCAGAACCCGCAGCCGGCCGTCGGCGGAGGTCACGTCAATGAAAGCGCTACTTGCCCAAACGCGTTCCGAATTGATGCTCAGTCTGCGCAACGGCGAACAGTTACTCGTCAATGTTGCGATTCCGCTCTTACTGCTCGTGTTCTTCTCTGCAGTCGAAGTTCTGCCGATCCCGACAGGCGTCGACAAACGCGTTGACTTTCTTGCGCCTGGCATCATCGCGCTTGCAGTGATGTCGAACGCGATGGTTGCACTCGCAATTGGTACCGGTTTTGAGCGTCACTACAAAGTGCTCAAACGACTTGGCTCTACTCCACTTGGTCGCGGGCGTTGGGTGCTGGCCAAGATCGGGATGGTAAAGATTCTTCTCATTCTGCAGATCGCGCTCATCGTCATCGCAGCGTTTCTCCTGGGCTGGAACCCTGGTGGCACACCGTTGCTGGCCATTCCCGCTGTTGTCCTTGGTGCGTCTGCGTTCGGCGGAATCGGCCTGCTGATGGCGGGCACTTTGCGCGGAACTGTCACCCTTGCACTCGCCAACGGGCTCTATCTCCTGCTGCTTCTACTGGGCGGAATGATCATTCCGTTCAGCGAAATACCAGGTTTCTTGGGCACCATTGGCAAGGTGCTGCCCTCAGGTGCACTCAGTGAGGTACTGCAATCCTGCCTGCGCAGTGGCGCTCCATCTGCAGGCTCAGCGTGGATCGTGCTTGCCGTATGGGCCGTGCTTGCGCCGCTCGCTGCGGTGAAGTTCTTCCGCTGGGAGTAATTACGTCGGTGACGTCTTACGGGGAGTGCCAGCCGGCAACGAATCAAGGCCGCCACGTTCGCCTTCTTCCCATTCAAGGATTTCACGTTCGGTGAGATAGAGACCCTCTTGATCGGCATTGTGGTGCCGCGCCGCCCAACGAAAGAACAGCACACCGATAATTCCCCAAAGGTATGCAGCTTCAATCACCTTCATAATGAGACCAGCGGCCTCTTGATCGCTCTTCGCCGAGATTCCCCACAATCGAATGGGCTGGTCGTATGCGTCGTACACCACCGTGTGTGAGAGCCACAGCCACGCCGCCGGAAGTGTCGGAAGAAGTGACTGGGCAAACAGGTACACCATCTGACCAGGTATCGAAAGCCGTAATTGCGGCCATGGCCCGCAGACAGGTAGCCACATGATGAGAGCGGTGACCACGAACAAAACGTGTGCGGTGAAGTGAAATGGCCCACTTGTTGTCGACGTGTTTACGAACTGCGGCATATGGCTGAGCATGTTGAACGAGTTAAACAACGCGAACGCCAAAATCGGTGTGGCGAGTACTTGGACCACTCGCCATAACCGTCCACCTGAGGCCACGAAGAGTTCGGCCAACCACGTAGGACACGAAAGAAGAAAGAGCGGCGGGACAATCATCGTCAACACAAGGTGCTGAAACATGTGTCCTGAATACAGTCGTTGTTCGGCGATGTCATGAAGCGGCCATACCGAAGCCGCAGTCATAAATGCAACAGCCAACCAAAATGAAACGGCCTGACGTCGTGACACAACCTGTGTGCCTGGTTCGACAACCTTCGGACCAATCACTTTTGCAACGAAAAGACCCCCAGCAACGATGGCAAGTACCAACCCCCAGACTTCCCAATGGGCTGCGAAGGAGGGCATCGCTGAGAACATGTTCTCAGTCTTGTGCGTATGAGTTGGCCTGACCAGTCAGGGACAACTTTCGCTGTGGCGGCGCTATCAGGACCAGAAGCGGAAGGTCGCCAACATCGCGATGTACACAAGCATCGCAAGAACCAGGCCCGTATAAAAGATGCGAGTCAGGATCGGCTTGTCGAACTTCAGATGCATGAAGATGTAGAGGATCGTGAAGAACTTCACGGCCATCAGGATCATGAGCACCGGGATAAGCAGCTCATCGGCCCAAATCGGAAAATCCGGTGCGGCATAGGTGAAGACTTCGATGATGGTGAGAACCGCAAGGAAGATCGCGGTCAGGACATACACCTTGTCGCGCGAATAGTCCTTTACTGCACCATCGAGAACGGTGGTGGGGACGTTGTCATGTGAGGTAATGGTCATGTGATGCTCCTCGATCAAGTTGGGATGAGGTACACGACGGCGAAGATGACGACCCAAACGACATCAACGAAGTGCCAGTACAGACCCACGATTTCGACGGTCTCAGCCTTGTGTTCCGGAACCTTGCCTCGCAGCGACAGCAGCACAACCGAGACGAGCATGATGATGCCGACCGTGACGTGGATGCCGTGGAAGCCAGTGAGTGTGTAGAACGCTGAACTGAATCGGCTGGTGGTGAACCCGAGACCTTCGCGAACGAACACGGTGAATTCGTAGATCTGACCAGCCATGAACGTCGCGCCAAGTACAGCCGTCGCACCAAGCCACACGCGCATGCGCTGATGCTCTCCACGCTCGATGGCCGAAACTGCCAGCACCATGGTGAGTGACGACATGAGAAGAACGAACGACGAGGTCGACGTAAACGGAATGTCGAAAATCTCGTGTGGGGTCGGGCCCTCAAGCGGACGCCTATAGAGCAGATAGGTGGTGATCAGGCCGCCGAACAGCAAGCACTCTGAGGCCAGGAACAACCACATGCCCAACTTCGTGTTGGAAATGCCGGTGTTGGTGTCGGCATCGATATGCGCGTGCGCCTGATGCGCATCGGCGTCAGCCAATGTCGGACGGGAGGTGAGAGTTTCAGCCAACGGTCTCGATCTCCTTCACTGCGTCTGCGGAGTCGGGAACCGCGGTGTCTCCACCATCGGAGGCATGCGCCTCGGGCCCATGATCATCGTGAGCGACATCGGGATCGTCCGGTGGTTCCATGATCCAGCCGTAGATAGCTGCGAGAACGATGATGCCGCCAATCAGCGCGAGCCAAAGGCTGAAGATAAGGCCGTACGCAACGATCGGAAGGCCGAAGGCCAGAACGATCGGCCAGTAGGAGGGCGACGGAAGGTGAATGCCCTTGCCGTCGGTGCGCTGCTGTGCAACCTCTGCGGTAGAGGCGATGCGTACGAGCTTGCCGTCCTTGGTTTCGCCGTACTTGCGATACCAGAAGTCGTCGACACGGGTAACTGTCGGGATTGGATCGAAGTTGTAGACCGGCGTCGGAGACGGGGTCATCCATTCGATCGTGCGGCTATCCCATGGGTCGGGACCGACCGGCGGAAGACTCTTCGCCTTCGACTTGCTGTAGAAGATGTTGAAGATGAACAGGGCGATACTGCCGGCAAGAGTAAACGCACCAATAGTGGCGACCTTGTTCCAGAATTCGAACCCGTAACCCGCGTCGTAGGTGTAGATACGACGGCTCATGCCCTGAAGTCCGAGCACGTGCATCGGGGCAAAGGTGAGGTTGAAGCCAAGAAGCATCAGCCAGAAGTTGGCTTTACCGATGCTCTCATTGAGCATGTAGCCAAACGCTTTCGGCCAGTAGAAGTAGAACCCGGCCATGAATCCGAAGAACGCCCCACCGAAGAGTACGTAGTGGAAGTGAGCCACGATGAAGTAGGTGTCGGTCTGCTGGGTGTCCATCGGGGCAACTGAGTGCATTACGCCGGAGAGGCCACCGATGGTGAACATCGTGACAAGACCGATCGAGAACAGCATCGGCGCAGAGAAGTTCAGCTTGCCGCCCCACATTGTGGCGGTCCAGTTCAGAATCTTCACGCCCGTGGGTACTGCGATGAACATCGTGGTGAGCGAGAACGCCGTAACCGAGATCGGTCCGATACCGGAGACGAACATGTGGTGGGCCCAAACGCCCCAGCCCATGAAGCCGATGGCGATACCCGAGAACACGATGAATGGGTAGCCGAAGATCGGCTTACGAGCGAAGGTCGGAAGAATTTCCGAGACCAGACCAAAGGCGGGAAGGATCATGAGGTACACCTCGGGGTGTCCAAAGATCCAGAACAAGTGCTCCCACAACAGTGGGTTGGCACCCTTCGCAACGTTGAAGAAGTTTGCGTCGAACAGTCGGTCAAGCATGAGCAGGACCTGAGCCGACGTGAGTACCGGGATCGCGAAGAGCAGCAAGAACTGCGACACGAGTGCCATCCAGGTGAAGATCGGCATTCGCATAAGTGTCATACCCGGAGCTCGCATATTGAGCACCGTGACAATGAGGTTCACTGCACCCGTAAGCGAAGCGATACCGGTGATGATCAAACCAAGGTTCCAGAAATCAACACCATGGGTTGGCGAGAAGATGACGCCGCTGTTTGGTGCGTACATGAACCAACCACCGTCGGCGCCACCGCCAAGGAACCAGCTTGAGTTAAGGAAAACGCCGCCAGCCAAGAACGCCCAGAAACTGAACGCGTTGATTCGGGGGAACGCAACGTCGCGCGCACCGATCTGCAACGGGATCAGGTAGTTCGCAAATGCAGCACCAATCGGCATAACGACGAGGAAAACCATCGTCGTTCCGTGCATTGTGTAGACCTGGTTATAGAGGTTGGCACTGAGCAGTGACCCTCGAGGAGCCCACAACTGCATACGGATGAGCAGTGCTTCGACGCCACCGATAATGAAGAAGAAAATTGCTGCGGCGCCATACATGATGCCGATCTTTTTATGATCGACGGTGGTGAACCATGAGCGCGGCCCAGTCTCGGCCGTCGGACGCGTGAACACACCCGTGGGCGTGTAACCGCCGTCGGAATCACCCGAGGGAAGGGCGAGGGGGCGGTCTTCAGTTAGTGCCATGACCAACTCCAAAGAATGCGGTGCGGACGTTCATCACAAAGCTCAGTTCAGCGTCTCGAGGAATGCGACCAGTTGGTCGATCTGCTCTTCAGTGAGATTCAGGTTTGGCATGCCGCGTCCGCCCTGCGGATACATCGGCTTCAGTGCCGGCGCGTTACGCAGCCATGCTTCAAGCGTGACTCGGTTGACGGTTGCCGTGTTGACCGGACCACCTGTGAGTACCGCACCGGGATCGCCAGCAGCGGCAACATCGCTCATTGGAAGCGGTTGACCATCGCTCGAGACTGGTTCATACAGATTGAAGATTGATCCGGCGAATGTTCCACGCGTCATGAAATGCGTGAGATCCGGAGCAACACCTGCAACCAGCGGCGGAGGCGTTTCTTTCATCTTGGCGTCGTTGATGCCCTTGATGACATGGCACTGTGCGCAAAGCGCCTGCCAGACTTTCTTGCCCTCGGCTGCGACGGGGTTGGTCGGGTCAGCTGCGTGATCCTTCAGCTGATTCCTCACCCAAGCGTCGTAGTCACTTGACGACACGGCACGAACAAGCATGCGCATGTTGGCGTGGGAAAGTCCGCAGAACTCGGTGCACTGACCACGGAAGACGCCGGGTTCATCGGCCTGCAATTTGAGCGGGTTGTACAAACCAGGAACAGCGTCCTTCTTGCCGTTCAAACCAGGAATCCAGAACGAGTGAATGACATCGTTCGAGGTAGTCGTGACCTGCACGGGCTTGCCGGCGGGGATGACCAATTCCGTTGCGGTCGTGATGTCTTCCGGACCGTCGAAATTGCCATCGCTGTTGAGGTCGTACTTGTACTCCCACCACCACTGCTGACCAGC
>JBIIGP010000068.1:0-8591 GCA_044236415.1 Acidimicrobiales bacterium
ATCGAATGCATCAAGCGCGTCGCCGAAACGTTGACCAAGTGCGACCCGGCGACGAACTTCGGTGAGCGTTGAAGCGAAGACTTCTGGGGCATGCGGTTCGACAACGTCGACGACCTGATGCACCGAAAGGCCCGCGCCGACAGCGAGCCGAAAGAGATCAACCAACTCAGGAACACTCTGGCGGCGCGCGCTTTGGATCGACAACTGTTGGGAACGATGACGCGCAACAGGCACGAGGAATGCCCCGATTGCGAGAGCTGACCCGACAACGGGTCCCACGCCGATCATCGATGCCGCCCGATAAGCCGAGTCATCCAAACCGCACCAAGCGCATCGAGACCGAGGCCCAGTCCGAGGCAGGCCCATCCGATTGGTTCACCGAGAAGAAGGTCGAGGATCCGACCGTCGACCATCGACGCTGCAGTAGCAAAGACCACGGGGGCAACGACGAGCACTACCGCCGAGGCCCGAGCCTGTGAAGAAAGCGCCGCAACCTCGCGCTCCAATGCCACCCGCTCGCGCAGTGATGCAGCAACACCATCGAGCACCCGTGCCGAAGCACCGCCGGTTTGAGATGCCAGATTGAGTGCGGTCGCCGTTAGTTGGCGATTCGGCAACTCGTCTTCCTGGCGCCAGTCTTCGACCGTGTCGCTCAGTGAACGCCCTTGACGCAACTCTGCCGAAATGCGAGCAAAGACCGGATCGTCTTCGCCCACGCTGCGCAGCGCCAATGGAAGAGTCGCACCAGATCGAAGTTGTCGAACAACGCGATCAAGAGCACCTGGTATGCGCAGATCGAGAAGACGACGAGTTCTTCGCTCAATGAGCCGGTGGGCGGGACGCAGCGGGCGAGCCGAAATCAACTGCGCAAAAGCAGCGCGAGCTCCCCGAAGAATGAGTGGGTCGCGCGCCGCGAAAGATTCCGCAGCAAACCGCTGATGCACTCGACGAGCCGCCATCATTTCTGGAGTTGTCGTGATCGCAGCAACCGTTGCAGTGACAGAGAGAACTGTCAGCGCAATGATGGAAAGCAGTTTGAGATTCATGATTCGATCCAGTCCTCTGATGGAGCGCTGACATGAACTGCTCGTCGAGGCCTTTTGGGCAAGCCAACGAGCCGACCTTTGGGATCGGTTAATTCGTTCACTCGCATAGCAGCAGCAGTTTCCGTTTCAGCCACGGGCTCGGCGACCGCTACGACGCGCCGAGATCCATCGGGCATTCGAGCCACATGCACGATGAGATCGATTGCGGCTCGCAACTGTTCACGCACCGCAACAAGTGGCAACGCGACATCGCCCATCAGTACGAGGGTTTCGAGTCGGCGAATCGCATCGACTGGAGAGTTGGCATGACAGGTCGACAACGAACCATCGTGACCAGTGTTCATTGCCTGCAACATGTCGATGGCTTCGCCCGAACGAACCTCGCCCACCACAATTCGATCAGGACGCATTCGCAGGGCATTGCGAACAAGTTCACGAATCGAAACCTCGCCGGCACCTTCGGCGTTCGCGGGTCGCGACTCGAGTCGCAGGACATGTCGACCGGGCAGGCGTAGTTCTGCCGCATCTTCGATCGTGACGACACGCTCGTCTGAGGGGATGAATGCGGCAATGGCGTTGAGCAGTGTGGTCTTGCCTGCACCGGCACCGCCGCTGACCATGATGTTGCAGCGAGCGTGCACCGCCCACTCGAGCAATCGGGCAACACCAGGCGAACAGGCCTCGGAAAGATGGACACGACGGGCACCAAACCGACGGATCGTGAGCAAGGGCCCATCGACAGCAAGCGGGGGCACGACGCCATTGACTCGGGACCCATCTGCAAGGCGCGCATCGACCCATGGCGATGTGCGATCAATTCGCAAACCAAGTGGAGCGACGATTCGTTCGAGCAGGGCATAGGTGGATGCGCTGTCAATAATCACGCCGGTGCATTCGAGATGACCATGGCGTTCAACCCAAAGATCGCCGGAGCCGTTGATCATGACTTCATCGACCGTGGAGTCTGCGAGAAACGGATCGAGCACTCCGAGGCCACCCACACGCGAATGGACGCGACTCACGACATCGGCAATCGATTGATCGTCGAGCAGTGGATCGTGATTGAGAACAAGTTGTGCAACCGATGAAGCATCGTGATGGCCCCGATCGAGCAGCTGTTGATGCACGGTCTCAACTAAGGGGGTGAGCAGTTCGTTGGGACTGGCGTCAGGCGACATCACGAAGCGCCTTCCCCAACGGCGCCGGGAGGCGTGCTGCAAGGAGCCCGGAATCAACGCAACGGGCAACCGCTGGTTCGACAGCGACTGCTGCCACGACCGGAACTCCGAGGACGTCTTCAACATCGCTTCGGCTAAGGGCGCGCCCGTCTTCTTCGACGAGCACAACACCCGTTGGACGAAACGGGAGAGCCGATGCACGCCGCAGCGAAATAAAACAGGGTCGGGTCACAAGAAGCGATGTTGTTGCCGCCTCGACAAACTGACGACGAACACGATCTTCAACATCGTCCGCGTTGGACACACGCCCAACATCGACCACGACCGGCCGCTCATCATCGACAAGTTTCTCGAGACACATTGCCGCTCGGTCCTCGCTCGCAAGTAAGCGGCGACCACGGGGAATCAGCCGAACGCCACTCGCCACCGAATGTTCGAGACGCTCAATCGCAGCTGCACCAACTGATGGCGATGCAGCCAACCAATCGGAAAGTCCTGGTCCGCTGGGTTCGGGAACGCCCAACACCGTTGGCCCGTCTCCATCGAGATCAACCAGGACTGATCCGAAATCGGAGTCGCGACCGAGCAACACTGCCAATGCGACTGCAACCACGGTTGTGCCTGATCCGCCTTTTGCAGACCAACACGAAAACACCATTTGCCCTCCTGAGAACAGCACCACAGAGAGGGGAAGTTGGTGGCACCGTACGAAGTCGTCGCAACGCCGTCAAGGGTCATCGGTGCCAACCCAATTTTCGGCGGCTCAAGTTTCACCAGACCCACCCGTATGCTCAAAGGCGTGGAAGCAGCGTTTTTCGATCTCGATAAAACCGTCATCGCCCGCGCGTCGATGATCGCGTTCGGAAAGTCCTTCCGCCAAGCGGGAATGATCAATCGTCGGGTCATGGCTCGCGCCGCGTGGAACGGTCTCGTCTTTCACACTCTCGGTGCTGACGAGGAACGCATGCGGAAGTTTCGCGAATCCGCGCTCCGCATTACACGTGGATGGGATCATGCCGCAGTCGGTTCGTTAGTTCGCGACACACTCACCGACGTCATCGACCCCATCGTCTATGACGAAGCCCTCGAACTCATTCAGGAACACCGTGACGCGGGTCGCCTTGTCTTCATCGTTTCTGCATCACCCGAAGAAATCGTGATCCCACTTGCGTCGTATCTGGGTGCCGATGGCGCCATTGCCAGTCGGGCGCGAATCGATCAAGACGGCAACTACACCGGCGAGGTCGATGTCTATGCCTATGGCCCCTACAAAGCTGAGGCCATCGCCGATGTCGCGGCGACACGAAACATCGATCTCGAAAAGAGTTGGGCCTATTCCGACTCAGCCACCGATGAACCCATGTTGCGAGCCGTTGGCCACCCAGTCGCGGTGAATCCAGATCGAGAACTCACTCGCATTGCAACGGCCGAAGGGTGGCCGATTCTCTCGTTCACCCGACGCGTCCCTCTGCGGGATCGCGTCACGCTGCCGCCACCTGGTCGTATTGCGACAGGCGCGGCGATCGCCACCGGGGTGTCCGCAGGACTTTTCCTCGGGTGGTGGTTGCTGACCCGGCGAACAACGCCGAGGTCGGCCTAGTTCAGGCGTCTTGCAGCTTCTTCACCGCGAATGCGGCGAGGGCGACAACGACGATGAGTACGAGGAGCTTCTTCATGGGGGTCACTCTAGGACGGAGCCTGCTCTCGGTTCCATCGCGTCCGGGGTGCACTCAGGAAGGCGGGGCTGTCCCGGCGGGCCAACGGTTCACCGTGACCACCCGACAGGCGTAAGCCCCTCGTGCTGGACGTGGAGCGCTGGCAGACCAATTGGTGGTCGCGTGCTCGGGTACGGCCTTTACGGTGATGGAGCTCGCAGCGAATTCCTCGCCTGTGCTTCCAGGCCCGGTCGTACGGAACGACACGTCGATCTCATAGTCGGCGCTCTCGTTGGTCCAGTTGGTGAGGGTTCCGGCGGCCTTCACGCCATCGCCGCCATCGCTTTCGCAGACTCCGAGTTGGATATCTCGCTGTGGCGGGTGGACAGCATCGCCGGTGGTACTGGAGATTCCCGTTTCTGAGTAGACCTCTTGAAGAATTTTCGCGTTCGCGCTCTCGTCAGATTCCCCGAAGATCCGGAGTCCGATGACGACCAACACGATGGCGAGGACCAGTGCGATGATCGCCAAGACCGCGCCGACGATGAGTACTGCGACGCAACCTCGTTGCTCGGCGGCCTCGTCAGTTGCCGATGCCGGTGGCGGCGGGTTCGGTCCGGGAGTCACTGAAGGCGCCGGTGGAACACCGGTTGTTGAAACCTTGGCTTCGGTGTCGTCGTCGAACTGATCAGTCATGGCCGCGGCAACTCCGCGAAACGATCAGACGGCGAGCAGATCGCGTGCGCCGGTATCTGACGACGGATGACGAAGCTTCGACATTGCACGGGCTTCGATCTGACGAATGCGCTCACGAGTGAGATTGAAGTGTTCGCCAACCTCTTCGAGAGTGCGAGGTTCGCCACGGTCGAGACCGAAACGAAGCTTGAGGATCTCGCGCTCGCGTTCGTCGAGTGGTGAAAGCAGTCGGCTGATTTCCTCGGGAAGCAGCGCAGTGGCAGCCACCTCGAACGGAGATTCAGCAGAGCGGTCTTCAACAACGTCGCCAAGTTCGGCATCGCCGTCTTCACGAAGAGGCTCGGAAAGCGAAAGGGGTTCGGCAGCGAAACGAAGCGCTTCGGTGACTTTGTCTTCCGGCATTTCAACCTCGGCCGAAAGTTCGGCGAGAGTTGCGGGACGACCAAGCTTCAGTTCAAGACGCGCACGCGCCTTCTGCAAACGAGCAAGCGTGTCGCCGGCGTGAACTGGGAGACGGATGGTTCGACCGGTGTTGGCAATACCGCGAGTGATGGCCTGACGGATCCACCAGGTTGCGTAGGTCGAGAACTTGAAACCCTTGCGCCAGTCGAACTTCTCGACGGCGTGCATGAGGCCAAGGTTGCCTTCCTGAATGAGGTCAAGAAGTGGAAGACCAGAGGCTTGATACTTCTTTGCGATCGAGACAACAAGACGAAGGTTGGACTGCACAAAGGTGCGCTCGGCGTCGTCACCCTGCTTGATCGAACGCTTCAACTCACGCTTCCGAGCAACGGTGAGGGTCTTGGCTGCATCCATTTCGGCGCGAGCGGCAACGCCACCCTCGATGGCCTGCGCCAGACGAACTTCGTCGTCCTTTGTGAGCAGGGGGTACTGGCCAATGTCAGTGAGATAGAGACGAACGAGATCCTCTTCGTCGCGTTCAACACGTTCCTTTGCCACTGCCACACCTCGGGACTTCGGCCCGGAGAATCGGCCATGGGGGCCGCCGGGGTGTGTCAACGATACCGGCCCGGTCAAGCCCCCCAACCAGCCGGGTCACGATTGCCCGAGAAAGAGTCGTCAGGCCCCGAAAATGTGGGCAATTCGGGGGTTGGTAGCGGCCAGTTCCGCCCCCACTCGTTCGGCCTCCGCCCGCTCTTCGGCCGTGGTCATCACGAGTTCCATCGGACCAATGCCCTCAGCCAAATCGTTCGAGACATCGGTGAGCGCGATGCCAAGCAATCGCCGCACCGGGGCGTCGGCAATGGCCGTCGTGCGCTCAAGATGAGCAGCCATTGCGGTTTGGAGACCGGGGAGGAGCTCGCCGTAGGCCACCACCATGCGGGCACCCTGCGACTCGCGAACAAGATCGGTGACGAGGCCAAACGCTTCACGCTCGACCGAGGTGAGCGTCAGCAACGCGTCAGGTCCAGGCGGTGCCGTTGGCAGCATCTCGAACCAACGCTTTGCTCGCCACGCGCTGTGGTCGGCTGCTGAGAGAAGTGCGAGTTTCGCCACGGGCAGTTCGACGTCAGCCGCCCATTGTCCGAACAGACCGAACAGCAACTGCTCAACGCGGCAATAGGAGGCCATGCGCTCTACGGATTCGCCTGCGGTGAGAAACGCCATGAGTGCAGGTTAGGGGAATCCTCGCGACGACTAACGGCGATATCGGTTGACGATGGGAAGGCGCCGGTCCTTGCCGAACGCTTTCGAGGTCACGCGTGGTCCCGGCGGCGACTGGCGACGTTTGTATTCCGCCAAATCAACCAGGCCAACAATTCGCTGCACGACTGCGGGATCGTGACCCGCAGCAATGATTTCCTCGACCGAGTGATCTCCTTCGACGTACATCGCCAAAATCGGATCGAGCTCCTCGTAGGGCGGGAGGCTTTGGTCGTCTCGTTGATCAGGTCGCAATTCCGCTGATGGCGGTTTGACCAGCACAGTTTCCGGAATCAATTCCCGACCTGCCAGTTCGTTGCGATAACGGCAAAGTCGGTACACCAACAACTTTGAGACATCTTTAATCACGGCGTAGCCGCCCGCGGAATCGCCGTACAACGTTGAATAACCGACCGAGGATTCACTCTTGTTGCCAGTGTTTAGAAGCAACCAACCAAACGCGTTCGACAAACCCATCAGCGTTACTGCACGAAGCCGACTCTGAAGATTCTCTTCGGCGAGTCCTATCGACTGACCGTCGTAGGACGAAGAAAGCATTTCCATCAACGCCGAGTGTCCGGGTTCAATTGGAATTGTTCGATACTCGACACCCAGGTTTTCGGCAAGAGCAACTGCATCAGAAATCGAATGGTCACTCGAATATCGAGATGGCATCAGCACGCCGTGTACATGTTCGGGACCAACGGCATCGGCAGCAATTGCCGCAACGAGCGCTGAATCAACACCGCCCGATAAACCAATTACGACATCGGAGAATCGATTCTTGATGACGAAGTCACGGGTAGCGAGAACGAGTGCATTCCAGACTTCAGCTTCTTCTATGAGCGTTTCAGCAATGCCTGTCTGGTCGATAGGCGGTCGTTCAGTGGCGAGGTCGGCGTTAGCGATGTCAATGTCAACAACGCAGAGGTCTTCGACAAACCGCGATGCACGGGCCAACAGGACTCCGTTGGCTGACATCACCATTGAGTCGCCATCAAAGACGAGTTCGTCTTGGCCGCCGACTTGATTGACATAGGCAATCGGCGCAGCCGCTTCACGAGCACGTTCGGCAACGACCGCGGCTCGTGCTTGCGACTTTCCGACGTTGAACGGCGACGCGTTGATGTTTACAACCAACTGCACCGAGCGTGAACCAAGTTCGGCAATCGGTCCATCCTCGATCCAGGCGTCTTCACAAATGGAAACCCCGAAACGAACACCCTGCGCTTCAAAGACTGGGATGGGACCGTCACCTGAAACGAAATAACGCGCTTCATCGAACACCGAATAGTTCGGTAATTCGCGTTTGCGGTACACGCCATCTAGTGAGCCGTTCGACATCACCGCAGCGGCGTTGAACAAAACCGGACGTACAACTGCTTGAGAAGTTTTGGTGACCTCGCCATGATCGGCAGATTCACGCGAGGCCAAACCCTGTTCGACGAATCCCACAACCGCTGTACACGAACTCGAAGCAGCAATAATTCGGTCGAGCGCTACTCGGACGTCATCGACAAAGCCCGAACGCAACAGAAGGTCCTCGGGTGGATAGCCCGTGATCGCCAGTTCAGGGAACGCAACGATGTCGCAACCGGACGCGTTGGCGCGGTCCATCAGTTCGATGATGCGTGAGGCGTTGCCATCGATATCGCCGACGACCGTATTGAGTTGAGCGAGACCAATGCGCAGGCTGGGCACCCACGCAGACTACGGGCCTTCACGCGACGCAATAGCCTCAAAGTCGTGGCAACCCCCGGCGATGCGACCCCACTTCCAACTGAACTGCTCAACCTCGCCGACCGCAGTGCCGCTCCTGCCGCGGTCCGAGTGGCCCTCGCCCGCCTAAGCGAAGCGGCTCCTGGCGCACTCGAAGCGGCCGTCGCCGATGCCGCACTGGCCCATTCGCTGGTCTCCGTGCTTGCGGCGAGTCGATCGCTCACCCGCCTGCTCGAAGCCCGCCCCATGGACTCTCTTGCTGTGCTTGCCGCTAACAGCAATCGACTCGCACCAAATGCCGCCACGGCCGAAGACCTCGTTTCTTGGCGCAATCTGGAATTCCTTCGAATTGCCGCTCGGGACCTCACCGGTCTCGACACCCTCGATGAGGTCGGGGCAAATCTGGCTGCATTAGGTCGTGATGTCCTGCAGACGTCGTGGCAACTGACCGAGGACGACGACACAACCATCGCCATCATCGGCATGGGCAAGTTGGGTGGCAACGAGCTCAACTACTCAAGCGATATTGATGTGTTGTTCGTTGGCGAAGGTCCACGCAAAGAACTTGATCGCAGAGCGCGCGCCATCATGGACATCGCCCGACGATGTTTTCGCGTTGATGCAAATCTTCG
>JBIIGP010000069.1:0-8509 GCA_044236415.1 Acidimicrobiales bacterium
GCGCCACCTATTTGCGCAACAACCTCGACAAGAAGTCGATCTGTGTCGATCTCAAAGCGCCCGAGGGAAAGCAACTCATCCTCGACCTCGCACCCAAGTTCGACATCGTTGCTGAAAACTTCAAAGGTGGCGCACTGTCACGCATGGGACTTGGCTATGACGACATTGCCGCAGTACATCCCGGCGTGATCTACCTCTCTGTTTCCGGCTTCGGCAATACGGTCGCAACGCCGTACGACGGTTGGCCCGCATATGCAGCAGTCGCCGAGGCCATGAGCGGCATCTACGACTACAAGCTTGAGCCCGGTCGACCGCCTGCGGTGTCACCGGTTGGCGCCCTAGGAGACATTGGCACCGCGCTGTTCGGAACCATTGGCATCCTCGCCGCCCTTCGCCATCGCGATCGCACCGGCCTCGGCCAGTACATCGATGTTGCCATGTTCGACGCAATGGTCTCGATGACCGATCTTGTTACCAACTTCTGGTCGCTCGGCCTGCGTCCCGCTCCCGGCCAAGGTCTGGCGATGGTCCTTGATGGATTCGAAGCTTCAAATGGTTGGTTCATCATCCAGATTGGGCGCGAGCACGAGTTCGAGCGACTCGCGAATCTCATCGGCAAACCCGAATGGCTAAGCGATGAGCGCCTTTCCACTCGCGCTGGTTGGCGCGAAAATATCGACACCATCCTTCGCCCCGGAGTGAAGGAATGGGCAGCCGACAAGACCAACATCGAGGCGTGCAAGGCGCTGGCCGACGCTGGCGTAGCTGCCGGACCCTGCCTCACTGCCCAGCAAGTCATCGACGACCCGCACGTCGCCGCCCGCAACATGCTTATGGAGATTCCTCGTCCCGAAGGCGGCGACCCGGTGCTCACCCCAGGCAACCCCATCAAGATGTCGCGGGTTTCCGAAGGTCCCGATGTACGCATGCCGTGGCTCGGCGAACACACCAACGAGGTGCTCGCTACTGAGCTTGGGCTCGACGACGCACGTATCGAACAGCTTCGTGCCGACGGGGTGATCGCATGAGCGAGCTCTCGGCTCATCCCGCAGTCGCTGCCGTTCAACAGCATGCTGGCAACTGGAATGCTCAGGATCGAACGGCTTGGCTTGCGTTGTTCGATGACAGCGTCACGTTTGAAGATCCGGTCGGCAAAGCACCAAAGGTTGGGCGTTTGGCCGCAGAAGGATCTTGGGACAACTCCTTCACCGATGGTCGAGTCTGGACGCTGCATCCCCAGCGCATCATCCCCGGCGGAACCCACGAAGCCGCAGTCGAGATGCTCAACAAGGGAACTCTCCACGGTGAACTCGTTGAGCTGCGCGGCATTGAGATCTACAAAGTGAACGACGCTGGCAAGATCATCTCGGTGCGGGCATTCTTCGAACAGCCCACCGACTTCGAACTGAATCCGTTCTTCGTTCCCGAAAGCTAATTCGCATCCGAAACGCAAAGAGGGCGCCGGCAAAGCCGACGCCCTCTTCAGATCAACTTCGTAGTGAACTACGAGGCGATGTCATACCAAGTGGTATCCACCGGTACCCAGCACTGAACATCGACTGGGCAACCGTTGTAGGTGCCATTCGCATTCTTTGCGGTACCCGTAGGTGCCGCAGTCAGCTTGACGGCGTGGGTGGTGTTCGCAAGGAAGGTCTTTCCTTCTTTTTGCGAGCCAACTCCGTTAGAGCCGTTGGCGATTTCTACTTCGCCAAGTCCACGAAGTGCCTTCATGAAGCTCTCACGAGTCAGGTTCTTCCCGGCCTTATCAAGTGCTCGCTTCATCACGGTCGTGATGGTGCACTCATTCGGCGGGGCGTCAGAACTGACCTTGGTGCCATCAGGCAGAGTGCGAGTCTCGCCGGATGGAACACCCGGATATGACTTGGCTCCGTTGAAGTCATTTGCTGAAAGCGCATCAAACTTGGCACGGCACTCTTTTTCAAACGCTGATTCTGCTTTGAGCTTGCCGTCCGGAGTCACTGAATCGCCGAAGACGGTGAAGCAAATGCCGCCCACCGCCGATGGCTTGAGAGACTTGCCGCCGTAAGGCGTGCACATTGACGACGCAACATCAAGGAATGTGAACTTCCAATTGTTGCCTCCGGCGTTGTCCCAGAAACCGTTCGAAGCAGTGAACTGAAGTGCAATGGCAACGTTCGTGACATTTGCGGCCTTAAAGGTGTTTACCGCAGCAGCAGATTCGGTGTTCTGAATCCCAGGGTCACCTTGAAGGGTGTTGATTTGCGCAACAGTAATTTTGTTGCCGTTGGCCTCGAGTGAACTCTTGGCAGCAGCGACTGCAGCGACGTGCTCCGGACCATTGCCACTGAGGAGGCCAACTGCGGCGCCCTTGGGGATCTGACCCGACTTGATTGCAGCATCAATACCCGACTTCGCGTTGACCTCGGCTGATGGAGAGATCGTCGTGAGCCATCCGGTGTCATGAGCTGACTGCGGAGCGACGTCACCGAAGAAAATCGGCACCCCGGCCTGAGCAATACATTCGATGTACTTCGCGCCCATGCCGTTGGAATTGATCATGGCAAACACCGGAGTGTTGATGGTGGCGTCATCGCAGACCTTCTGAGCCGTTGCTGGCTTCACTGGGTCCCACGTCATGACTACACCCTCAACCTGACGGCCATTAATTCCGCCCGCAGCGTTCCATTCATCAAAATACGATGTGAGGCGCTTTGAAAGGTTCTGTGTGGTCAAAGCCGGAGCCAAGGCCATACCTGCGGCCCGAAGACCGTCAAGATCGGAAACAGCAACACCAATCTTGATTGATGTGTCCGTGACACCAGTGGTGTCTCCACCACCACCAGACGAATCGCCATCGCTACTGGAACATGCAGCCAAGCCAGCTGTGAGCGTGAATGCACACACAACCGCAATTGCCGCAGTCCAAGTTCTTGAACGTGCCATGAAGGTCCCCCCCTGAGGATTTTCAGATGTTTCTCACATTTGCGAGAAACGGAACTGTAGCAAGATCCGACGCCTTACGTGACTGAAGTCACCCCCTGCGATCTTCCGCTAGGTTTCCCGAGGGGTTTGGGGCATTGGACACTCGCGGTCGCGTGCCCCTCCGAGGCAAAGAACGAGGAGAGCCATGCCAGCAACCGAGGATGAGAGCGCAAACGGCCAGGGTTTGTCGAGCCTGACCTCTGTGATCTTTGAGGAAGAGCAGCAGCGCCTCGCCGCCGCCAAGGAAGAGGTCGTGGTGCTGCCCGATGACCTTCTGCCTGGAGTCGGCGGAAAAGGGATGCGTCTCGGTGAGGGCCTGAAACAGGGAGGCGTCTCGATGATCGTCCTCCTACTCCTTCTCATCGTGGTTGAAGAGTTTCAGACCGTGGCCCTTCTCGTCCTCGGTCCCGACATTCAAGAGTCGCTTGATATCTCCGATACGACGCTTCTCGGTCTCATCAGTTTTGGTGGAGTCGTACTGGTGCTTGCGTCGTTGCCATTTGCGTGGCTCGCCGACCGCTATTCCCGCACAAAGGTTCTGAGTATTGCGACTGCAGTCTGGGGGGCTTGCGGTGTAGGTCTCGGATTCATTGTGAACCCGTTCCAGATGGCTTTCGGTACTGCAGGAACAGGAATTGGCAAGTCAGCCAATATCCCAATCACCCCGTCGTTGATCGCCGATCAGTATCCGATCGGGGTCCGTACCCGCATGTTCGCCGCGCAAACTCTGGGCCGACCTATCGGTCAAGTTGTAGGGCCAATCGTCGCTGGCGGAATTGTCCTCATCGCCGGCGATCAAGCCGGTGACTGGCGCTGGGTGTTTTGGATGTTCGGATTTCCCGCTGTGGGACTCGCAATTGCGTTCGCCGTCAAGCGCGAACCCAAGCGCGGACGCAACGAACAAGAAGCTGTTTTTGGCGAGGACATCACTGAGACCGAAAATCTTGATGGCCCAGTTCGACTGAGTGCCGCCATGGCAAGACTCAAAAAAGTTCGGACTTTTTACTTTTTGATCGTCGGCATTGGTGTGTTGGGTTTTGCACTTGTTGCCGTTCCCGCCACTTTCAATCTGCTCATGAAAGACGTGTACGGATACGGCGCTTTCCAACGCGGTTGGATCATGTCGATCACTTGGTCGGTGTCGGTAATTGCGATTCCAATAGCTGGTCGTTATGGAGAGCGCCTCTTCCGCAGAAATCCACCCTCGGCCCTCAAACTCATGGGCGCATCAATCTTGATGTACGGATTTTTCCTGACGGTCGGACTCCGTTTCCAGCAGGCAGCGATCCTGATCGCATTCTTTGCCATTGGCAACGCATGCCAAGGCATGGCCTTCACCCAACTCGGGCCAACGATCTCTGCGGTTGTTCCCTACCAGATGAGAGCTCAAGCGTTCTCAATGGTGGGCGTCTACATCTTCCTGATGGGTGGTTTCTTTGGCGGCCTTCTCACCGGCGCATTCTCCGATGCATTCGGACAGCGCACGGCTCTCACGGTCGTCATTCCCATTGCGACACTCATCGGTGGGCTGATGATCATTTACGGATCCCGCTACATGAAGCGTGACATCTCTCTAACCGTTTCTGAATTGATCGAAATGCAAGAAGAGCAGAAACGAATGGCCGCCGACCCTGAGAACATTCCGATGCTCCAGGTTCGCAATGTTGATGCATCGTACGGAACCCTTCAGGTTCTTTTCGATGTCAGCTTCGAAGTAAAGCGGGGCGAATGCCTTGCTCTGCTCGGCACGAACGGCGCTGGAAAATCCACAATTCTCAGGTCAATCAGTGGATTGCTCAATCCCGACCGCGGCGTTATTCGTATGAATGGGCGCACCATCACCCTCGTTGATCCCCAGTACCGGGTTGCGCTCGGCATGATGCAGATCCCGGGTGGCGAAGCCGTTTTCCCATCTATGACGGTTTCGGAGAATCTGGAAATTTGGAGTGAGCTCATCGAAGACAAGGGGAAGCGAGCCGAGAGGATCGAAGAGACCTATGCGGTCTTCCCAGAACTTCTTCATCTCGTTGATTCAAGAGCCGGTTCGCTCTCTGGCGGTCAGCAACAGATGCTTGCTCTTGGCAAAGCAATCATGCTTGAACCCGAACTGCTTCTGATCGACGAATTGTCGCTCGGACTCGCACCGATTGTCGTTCAGCGTTTGCTCGGCATCGTGGAGAAATTGAAAGAGCAGGGAACAACGATGGTGCTTGTGGAACAGTCAGTCAACGTCGCATTGGCGGTTGCCGATCGAGCAGTATTCATGGAACGTGGCCAGGTGAAGTTCGAAGGTCCGGCCCAAGAACTCTTGGAGCGCGATGACCTCCTTCGGGCCGTGTTCCTCAGCGGAGAGGGTGCCTGATCATGATGCTCGGACTCACATTCAGCGGAGACATCATCTTCTCCGGATTCATTCAGGGGTTGGTCTACGCCCTCGTGGCATTCGGCCTCGTCCTTATCTTTCGGGCAACCGGCGTCATCAACTTTGCTCAAGGGCAGATCGGTGCGTTCGGCGGTTACGCCATGGCACTGCTGTACATCGAATACGGGATTCCTTACGTCTGGTCCATGCCCATTGCACTAGGGGCCGGCGTTCTTCTTGGTGTCGCTTCTGAACTGATCCTGCGGCGATTGTTCACCCAGCCGAGGCTCCTGCTTTTTGTCGCGACCCTTGGACTCACTCAGCTCATCCAGTTACTGCAACTACGCCTTCCAATTCCCGAAGGTGATGTAGCGGGCGTGAGTTACCCAGTTATTTTGAGTGGCAGTTGGGAACCTTTCGGTGTGACTGTCACCGGACCAATGATCACGATCGTCGTCGCTGTTCCGCTCCTGATGTTTGGCCTCACACTTCTGCTCCAGAAGTCAAAGTTTGGTCGGCAAGTGCGAGCAACTGCCGATAATTCTGCATCGGCACAGCTCGCCGGCATCTCCATACGATCGGTATCAACCAAAGTCTGGGCCCTTGGTGGCCTGTTAGCCGTTATCGCTGCGTTGCTCATTGCCCCCGTTCAGGGCGGCAACATCGCAACGGTGAGTTCAGCACTGGGTCCAACTCTTCTTCTGTTGGCACTTACCGCAGCAATGTTTGGTCGGATGCGATCATTCGGTTGGACCGTTGTCGGAGGCGTCGTTGTCGGCGTCGTCAATATGCTTTTTGTGACATGGGCTCAAGTCGGTGAAGTACCGCAGGGATCGAACATCTTGGCGATCTTCCTCATCCTTCTTGTTCTCATCGTGTTCAACGGAAGCGGAAGTGGGATGAGTGCCGACGAATGGCAGCTCACCACGAAACTCAAGTCAGCGAACGAAGAGTTGCGCAAGCATCCGCTTTACCGATTGTCGACCATTCTCGGTCTCGGTCTCCTTGTCGGAATGGCACTACTGCTGCCGCAAATCTTCGACAAACCAACTGACCCACTTCGTTATGCCGAAATTTTGGTGTGGATCATCGCCGCCCTCTCAGTGACGGTCCTCACCGGATGGGCAGGACAGCTCTCTCTGGGGCAGTTTGGATTCGTTGCAATTGGCGCATATTTCACCGTGAAGTTTTCCGACGGCCTGCCCATTCCTGTTGCGATTCTGTTCGGAGTCGCGTTCGGCGTCATCGCCGCGATCATCGTGGGCGTACCAGCACTGCGCATCAAGGGACTCTTCCTTGCCGTCATCACTCTCGGATTTGGCCTCATGGTGCGAAATTGGTTGATCTTCAATCCTGGCCTCTCTGGAGACGGAGCCATTGCCACACTCGACGTCAATCGAGCCAAGGGGTACACGCTTCTTTTCTGGAAGGTAAAGGGAAACAATTTCCAAGGGATTTATTGGTTCTGTCTCTTTGTCACCGTTCTTGCGATTTTGCTGGTGTGGCAGATCCGCCGAACCGGTTTGGGTCGATCCATCATCGCCGTGCGTGACAACGAGTTGACTTCCGCCGCCTATTCGGTTTCGCCGTCAGTCAAAAAGATCACAGCGTTCGCAGTTTCGGGTGGTCTTGCTGCACTGGCCGGCGGCCTTCTGCCGTTGCTATCCGCTCAGTTGGAACTCTCGCCCAATACCGGGTGGTTTGAAGTTGAACAGTCTCTACGTGTTGTCGCTGTTGCAGTAGTCGGAGGCATAGCTTCAATTACTGGGGCGATTCTCGGCGTGCTTGTGATCGTTGCGTTGCCGATCCTTTTCGATGGCACTCCTCAGGTGAAGCTGTTTGCCAGCAGCATTGGCATGCTCGTTGTTCTTCTGTACTTCCCAGGCGGTCTCGTTTCCGTCATCCATTCCGGGCGTGATCTTCTCTTGGGTTGGTTGGCGAAACGAAGTGGATGGGAACCGAAACGCAATACCCAAACCGGCAGCGTCAGTTCACTCGCATCGGTAAAGACCCACGATGGGAACAGTGCTGTTCCGCTTCTCGTCCGCGACGTCTCTGTGAGTTTCACTGGAAGAGTGGTCGTCGACAAAGCATCGATCACCGTCGGCCCCGGTGAAATCGTTGGCCTGATTGGCACAAACGGCGCCGGTAAGTCGACACTCATGAATGCTGTGAGTGGTTTTGTCCCCAGCACCGGAAGCATCGAAATCTTCGGTACCGAGGCTCACAACCGTTCAGCACCTCGACGCGCCCGACTCGGCATTGGCCGAGCGTTCCAGAATGCTCGTTTGTTTTCGTCGCTAAGTGTGCGTGAAACTCTCATGGTTGCGCTCGAAGCACGCGAGAGATCACTCCTGATTCCGTCGATGCTCTCACTGCCACCCTCACCGCAACGCGAAAAGCGTAAGCGCAAGCAAGCCAACGAGATCATCGGTTACCTGGGGCTCTCCCGCTATGCCGATTCTCTCCTTGGCGAACTTTCCACTGGCACTCGACGAATCGTCGAACTTGGTGCACTCCTCGCTCTCGACAGCGAGTTGTTACTTCTTGATGAGCCCACCGCCGGCGTGGCCCAAAAGGAAACTGAAGCCTTCGGACCGCTCATTGAATCGATCCGTAAAGAACTCGGCGCGTCGATCCTGGTCATCGAGCACGACATGCCGATGGTCATGTCGATTTCCGATCGGATCTATTGCCTTGAAGCTGGATGTGTCATCGCCGAGGGCGACCCCACATCCATCCGGAGCAATCCTGCTGTTATCGCTTCCTATCTCGGCACCGACGAGCGAGCCATCGCTCGCTCCGATTCCTGAGCATTGGCAATGACTGAAGCCACCGGTCCCCTTTTGGGCGTGAAGGTGCTGGATCTGTCGATCGCGCTCACGGGGCCTTACGCCGCCGCTCTGCTCGCTGACCAGGGCGCCGAAATCGTCAAGGTCGAGCGGCCGGGCATCGGCGACATCGCTCGATGGGTCGGAGTCGCCGTCAACGGAATGAGCGCCTTCTACCTCGCCTGCAATCGGGGCAAGCGGTGTATCGCAGTGGACCTGAGTACCGATGAGGGCCGCGACATCGTGTTCCAAATGGCCGCCGATGCCGACGTCATCATTCAGAACTTTCGCCCCGGCGTCATCGACCGACTCGGACTGGGTTATGACGCAGTGCGAGAGATCAATCCCGACG
>JBIIGP010000070.1:0-8496 GCA_044236415.1 Acidimicrobiales bacterium
GTTGACGTCGACCTCGTCTTCAACGCTCCAGCCCAGCACACCCGCCACGATCGACATGGTCATGAGAAACCCAACCGGGATTGCGATCAGGAGCACGAGGATGATGATGACGGCGCCAAGCATGGGAGAAACCTTACTTCTCAGCCGGTGACCAGGCCCACGCCTCGATCTCGACCAGGGCCACACGAGGCAGTTCGGCCACTGCGAAGGCGCTGCGGGCCGGCCGGTGATCACCAAATGCCGCCGTGTAGGCCTCGTTCATGAGGTCGAAATCACGCATATGGCGAAGGAAGACGGTGGTCTTCACGACGTCAGCAAGCGAGGCGCCCTCGCTTTCCAGGAGCGCCGCCATGTTTGTCAGAGCCTGCGTGGTTTCGTGCGTCACGCCGCCCACGATCATTTCTCCGTTGACCAATCCGAGTTGACCAGAGATCACGAGGAAGTCGCCGGCACGAACGATGGGGGTGTACGGACCAATAGGTGTGCTCATGAACTCACTGTGTCACAGGTTCGCCACCGAGAGCACTGCGCCCGGTCGGCCAGTCAGTCGGCCAACCTTGCGCCGACCACACTGCTGCTGCGGTTGCCGCGAACACAGCATCGGAACCATTGACCGGCTCGCTGTCTTCCTCGTGCAACGTCACCTCAACATGGGGCATGTCTGCGGAGCGAAGGACGCCAAAGGAACGAATCGTTAGATCACTAATGGTTCCGTCCTCGCCAACCGACAGACCCTCGCTTGTTACCCAACCCAGTGCCATATGAACAGCACCGATTGCATAGGAGCGAAGAACGATCGAGTCGAGCAAACGACCACAGCGGAGATCAACACGAATGCCACCATCGAGACCAATCGCAACGGTGGCAACTGCACCCTCTGCACTTGTCACTGATGCGACATGCGCTTCGCCGTCGATGGCTTGTGCATTCTTCTTTGCATCAAGCGC
The DNA here is from genome assembly GCA_044236415.1 of Acidimicrobiales bacterium. GTDB lineage: Bacteria > Actinomycetota > Acidimicrobiia > Acidimicrobiales > Acidimicrobilacustridaceae > Acidimicrobilacustris. The sequence goes on from JBIIGP010000070.1 coordinate 948, forward strand.
AGCAAGAAGAAGTTGCGCTTCGACAACGCCGGCGCCGCGGATATCGACAGACGTCGGTGGACCGACAACATCGACTTCCTCGACAACCAACTGCGGGGCGACGCGCGCGATTGCTTCTGCAATCCCGTCGGTGCGAGCAACCCGAATCACGCCCGAACCATCAGAGCGAATACCAGCAGCAATCGGCGGGCGCTTTGGTCCAGTCCGCACAACGTCTTCGCGCGACAACACCACACGAACCGCTTGTCGATGTTCATACGCAAGTTCACGAGCAACGCGTCCAACATCGGTCGTCAACTTGCCGCCGAATGCACCGCCGTTGGCGAGCGAAGTAAACGGCTCGCCCCCGGGTTCGCACCACGACGCGTCGGTCTCGAGATAGGCCGGCTCGACCCAACCAGTTCGAAGCGTCAGTTCCCACTCGCCTTCAGGAAGCGCAAGTGGCGGCTCTGGTGATGTCGTTCCGTGCCGGCCTTGGACTTTACCCGCCAAAGCCCGTGCTTCAGGCAACGAACCAGCGACAACCCATCCACCTTCACCATTGGGAATGGCAACGAGTGCATCGGAAGGCGCAGTGTCTTCGGAAAACCCAGCACGACCGAGCACAACCTCTGCAGAAACCTGCTGTGTTGATCGACCTTCGATAGTTGCCCGACGAGACGCATCGTCGAAATTACGATTTTCCCCTCGCGCATGTTCCACGGCAGACGAACCGCTCACAACCATTGACCATGCTTCGCGGATCGTTTGCCAGCCGGTACATCGACACAGGTGCGCAGCCAAGGCACGATCAACTGCATCGAGATCGTCGGCCGCGGTGTTTTTCGAACGCAAGCCTTCAAGTCGACACACAATGCCAGGGGTGCAGAATCCGCATTGACTTCCGCCGGTTGCCAACAATGCATCGGACCAACGCTCGCGGTCTTCTTCGGCCAATCCATCAACGGTTGTGATCACGCGGCCAGCGATGCGGCGAACTGGAGTGACACAAGCAACTCGCGGTGCACCGTCGACTAACACCGTGCAGCAACCGCACTGACCCTGCGGATTGCATCCGGCTTTTGGTGCCCGATTTCCAAGCCGACCGCGCAACGCCGCCAACAACGACACACCGTTGTCGGGAACGCTCACCTGTTCGCCATCAACGACGAACGTGATCTGCGCTGTTTCGGCTTGAGAAGAATCGGTCATGCCACCACGGTCAGGTAGAGAAAGAAGAGGGCGATACGCGACGACGACCGCCCGAAGGCGGTCGTCGATCAGAAAGTGAAAGGAAGATCAGCTGAACGAGTTACCGCAACCGCAGGTCTTCTGCGCGTTGGGGTTGTCGATCGCGAAGCCCGCACCCTGAAGGCCATCCTTGTAATCAAGGGTGGCGCCGGTGAGGAGCTGAGCACTTGAAGGATCAACCACGACTGGAACACCGAACTCGGTGTTCACGACGTCTTCTGAATCCTTTTCGGAATCAAAGAACATTTCGTAGGAGAAGCCACTGCAGCCGCCGGGGCGAACTGCAACGCGGAGCATGAGATCTCCCTGGCCCTCTTGGGCGATGAGTTCGGCGACCTTTGAAGATGCGGTTTCGGTGAGCGTGATCACTGTTGTCCTCCGTGATTCAGCGGTGTATCGCAAAAGGGTAGCGGAATCATCGCCAAGATCACACGTCTGGGCGGGGCGAGCCCCCTCCTCGCCGGTAGATTTCCCGTATGGAAGCCCTTCCCACCAGCGACGAGATCCTCGCTGCACTCCGAGGTGTGGTCGATCCCGAGCTCGGGGCCGACATCGTGGAACTGGGCATGGCCCGATCAGCAACCGTTTCCGACGCTGGCGCTGCGGTCGTCGTGGTGGCTCTGACCACCGCTGGCTGCCCGCTGAAGGCCCAGCTGAAGCGAGAGATCCTCACCCGCATCGAGGGCCTCCCCGGCGTGACCTCGGCCTCAATCGACTGGGTTGAGATGGATGCCGAGCAGAAGGCCGCAGCCATGGACGTCGCTCGCAAGCACGCCCAATCCACCGCCGGCCCCAACCGAGTTCCACCGGGTGCCAGAGTGCTCGCCGTTGCTTCAGGCAAGGGTGGCGTCGGAAAGTCGTCGGTAACCGCCAACCTCGCAGCAGCCCTGGCTGATCGCGGTTTCGCCGTTGGTGTCATTGACGCCGACATTTGGGGTTTCTCGATTCCGCGCATGCTTGGCATCGAAGGCCGACTTGAAGCAACCACTGGCCCGAACGAAGAACGCACGATCATTCCCCGATCGATTCCTGTTGGTACCGGACGTCTCGATGTCGTATCTATGGGATTGCTTGTCGACGATGAAACCGACGCACTCATGTGGCGCGGCCTTATTCTGAATCGCGCCGTGCAGCACTTCCTCGAAGATGTCTCGTGGGCGAATGATCTCGATTACATCGTCATCGACCTTCCGCCCGGCACTGGCGATGTGCAAATGGGCCTTGCGCGCATGCTTCCGCAAGCCGAAATGGTTGTTGTGACGACGCCTGCGGTTGGCGCGCAACGAGTTGCGACTCGCGCAGTCACAATGGCGCGCAAAAGTCACCTCCATGTTCTCGGTGTGATCGAAAACATGAGCGCATTCACCTGCGATCACGGACATACACACGCAGTGTTTGGCGAGGGTGGCGGCGCTGCACTCGCCGAAAGTGAAGGGCTTCCGCTTCTTGGTTGCATTCCGCTCGAACCAGCCGTTTCACATGGCGGCGATACCGGCGCACCGATTGTGCTCACCGAAGGCGAAGCTTCATCAGCAATTCGTGCGATAACTGAACTTCTTGTGACCGAACTCGCACCGCCAATTTCGATGAGCGGTTGTTCGGCCCGAATGCTTGACGCTGCCCTAGCTGCACTTGACGCAACTGACTAATTCGCAGCGTCGTTCATTAACTCAGCGATGACACTTGCGCGGTCATGTACACGGTTTCTCCATCAGTCGACCACAACGCAATGTTTAGAACACCATCAACTGCTCGGTACGCGATCGTCAATGGCATCGCGGCGATAACAACTTTGTGATCAATCGCATCGCGAAATTCCACTTCGGCCCGCAATGAACCTGAGGGATCGAGATCGATAAGTTCGCGCGCACGAACTCGTTCAAGGGTTTGTTCCACGACTTCCCATGACACCGCATTGTTGACGTGATTCAACACATCGAGATCGGTGACTCGAGGCCACCATGGCATCGTGTGCACATCGTCTGCACCCGGAACAACTGGTTCGTGCACTTGGCGCGCGGTGACTTCCCGACCACCGGAAGGTTCGGTGTAGGTCGCAACGAACTCTGCGGGTAATGGCTTTGGCCGACCGGTTACGGGGTCGAGATGCACCCATAACGTCACTGCTTCTACCGAACCACCTGCCGCGCCAACCATCGAAACGCGACGCTCAGCCCAACGAGTACCCATTCCCGAACAGAACGTGGCCAAGGAAAGGTCCTCGCTGTTGCGAGGGGCCTGATGCTGTTCGATCAGCGTGCGTCGAACCACCCACGCTCGTGCTTCAAGACTCCCGAGATCATCGGAATCATCGGTGGCGACGTCCTGCAGATAGCGAGCCACGGCATCGAGACGAAGGCGCCCGGTGGCATCGACATCGCCCAATCGCACCCGGCGCTCGCGCCGGAAGACTCGTCCCAAACTCGGAATGGGCAGCACCCGGCTCGCGCCGTTTTCGCGCTCGGCTCGCCGGGTCGAACTCTTTTCCGCCCCCGAATCCGCGTTTCCCATGACCAGCGACGCTAGCCCCCGATCCCTTGGCAGGAACGGGAACTCGCCGTTCTCGATTAATTCAGTTGACGGGCCCATCGCCGGCATGGTTCGGTGGAGTCCATGTTCACGTCCGCCACCACCCCGCGCACTTCGGCCATTCCGGCCTCTGTCGCGCCTGTGGCATCGCGCGCCAACGTGACCATTTCCGCCACTTGGTATGCCACCGGGACCAACGCTTTTACGACCTTTGGTCATAAGCACCCGTCCCGGCGATCTCTGAGCTGACGCAGTAACGACTGCGTACATGCACTGAGGCCGCCGGGTTCCCCCGGCGGCCTTTCTTCATGTGCGGCCACGCCCCCATCCACCAACTCCCGTCCACCTACGCCCATCCACCTACACCTGTCCCTCAACCCCCACCACCCAACCTCAGCCCATCTGCACTCCGGTGCACCCACGAAAGGAATGAACCGATGCTCGCCGAGACGCTCGACGACATCTCACCGGCCGTCAGGGCCGACGCCGCATGCAACGACCTCAACGCAACGTTGACCGGCGTCTACTTCTCTGAAGAGCTCCAGGACATCGCCATGGCCAAGTCGATCTGTTCGACCTGTCCGGTGATCGTCGAATGTCTCGAAGGGGCCATTGAGCGCCACGAGCCATGGGGCGTGTGGGGTGGACAGATGTTCATCAACGGAAAGATCCTCGCCACCAAGCGTCGCCGCGGCCGCCCGCCGAAGCTCGCTCGAGCCGAGGATGAGCTGCCCGACATTCCCGTGCCGGTGCACCTTCAGTCCTGGTTGCGCTCCGCCTAGCAACCACCTGCCCGCAGCCGGGTGGGATCGCCGCCACTGAGCCGATCCCACCTGCTGCCTCGGACAGTCGGACCTGTCACCGAACCGGCCTCTGGCCGAGAGGTGATTGGGAGTGGTGCGGGGGTCCAAGTACGGTCGGAACTGCCTCTCGCAGTCGGATCTCATATGGAACCCGCACCGCTTCCTCCCCAACCCCGATCGGCCATGCGCCGTTATCTCCCGCTCACTGTGGCGGGACTGATTGTCGTGGGTTTCGCAATTGCGCTCATCATCTCGATCTCGGGTGGGTCATCGAAGACTCCCTCCGACGTAACCAAGCTCGATCCCAACGCACAGCAGCCTCCAGAACTCGCCGACACCAACGACGTCACCGGCACCAGGTTGCCGAACATCTCTTACGTGGCTTTCGATGGTTCAACCAAAGATCTCGCTCCGGATGACAAACCACTACTCATCAATGTGTGGTCGTCGACCTGCGTACCGTGCGTAACGGAAATGCCAGCACTCGAAAAGGTCTGGCAAGCCAACCGCAGTGACATTGACGTTCTTGGTCTTGATTATCTGGAACCTCCCGAACTCGGGCAAGCGATGGCCGATCGCACAGGTGTTACCTATCCGCTTGGTCGCGATGTCAAAGGGTCGATTCTGCGCTCACTCGGCGGAATCGGCCTTCCCTACACCGTCCTCGTTGCGTCAAACGGAACCATTCTGGCAACACACTCCGGTGCGCTCACCGAAGCACAGCTCACCGCACTCGTGAAGACCGCAACCGGTAACTGATATGAACTCAGCGATCGTTTACGCGTTTGGTGTTGGCATGGTCGCAACGTTCAACCCGTGTGGCTTCGCGATGTTGCCGGCGTACTTGTCCTATTTCTTAGGACTCGAGAACGCGAGGGAAACCGATAACCGAGCCGACGCAACAGTCTTGCGTGCACTTGCTGTTGGTGCGGCAATGACTGCTGGCTTTGTTGTTGTCTTCGGCATTCTCGGACTCGTCCTTGATCCGATTCTTTCTTCCATTATCGACAAGTTGCCGTGGCTCACCATCGTGTTGGGCATTGTCTTGGTGATCCTTGGCATTCGCTTACTCATGGGTCGAGAGATCACTGTGGGTTTGCCGAAGATCTCAAAGGGTCCCGAAGGACGAGAACTCGGATCCGTTTTCGTCTTCGGCATCTCCTATGCGCTCGTATCGCTGAGCTGCACGTTGTCGTTATTTATTGCTGCGATATCAACCGTGATCGACCAACAGAACTTCTTTGTAGGTCTCGGCGCATTCATTGCCTATGCGCTCGGCATGGGGCTGGTGTTGATTGTGCTCACCCTCGCTATCGCACTCGCTCGCCAAGGCATTGTGAAGAAGATGCGCGGCGTACTGCCACACATCAATCGCGTTTCCGGCGTGCTACTCGTCGTTGCTGGGCTGTATGTCGTCTATTACGGCTGGTACGAACTGCGCGTGTTGAACGGCAACACCTCGGGCGGCGGCATCGCCGGTTGGATGTTCAATCTCAATGGCCACATCACCCAGTGGATCAACGATGTTGGGCCCATCCGCATCGGGCTCATCCTCGGCCTTGTCATAGCGCTCGTTGTGTTCATCGCATTACTCGGTAAGGCACGAACCAACGACAAGTAGCCTCGGGGAATGGAACTTCGCATCTTCGTTGAACCCCAGCAGGGCGCTTCGTATCGCCAACAACTCGCCGTCGCGCAACTCGCCGAACAACTCGGTTTCGACGCCTTCTTCCGTTCCGATCATTACTTGCGCATGGGCGCAGGTGATCCACTTCCTGGCCCCACCGATTCTTGGGTCACCCTCGGTGCGATTGCCCGAGAGACGAGCACCATTCGTCTTGGCACGCTTGTTGCGTCGGCAACGTTCCGTTTGCCCGGCCAATTAGCCGTCGCCGTCGCCCAGATCGACGACATGAGTGACGGCCGCATCGAACTTGGTCTTGGCGCAGGTTGGTTCGACGCCGAACACACCGCCTACGGCATTCCGTTCCCCACTCTTGGTCAGCGCTTCGACATTCTCGAAGAGCAGCTCGAGATCATCACCGGCATGTGGAATACGCCCCTTGACTCGCAGTATTCGTTTGAGGGGCAGCACCACACGATCGTTGGTTCGCCCGCGATTCCGAAGCCCGTTCAGGCCGGCGGACCGCCCATGATCATGGGTGGTTACGGCCCCAAGCGCACACCGGCGCTGGCTGCGCAGTACGCGAACGAATTCAATCTTCCGTTCCCTCCACTCGAGATCTATCGCTCGTCTTGCGACATCGTCCGCGCCGCATGCGAAGCACGCGGCCGAGATCCTGAGTCAATGACGTACTCAGTCGCGCAAGTGTTGTGTGTTGGCGCCAACGATGCAGAAATCGCGCGCCGTGCACAGAACATCGGCCGTGAAGTCGACGAACTTCTTCAAAACGGCGCCGCTGGTTCACCCGCGCAGGTCCTCGACAAGATCGCGTCGTTCGCAGAATCCGGTGCAACGCGCATGTATCTGCAGGTGCTCGATATGGATGACCTCGACCACATTCACCTGTTGGCCGAAGAAGTGATGAAGGTTCTTCCCTAACAGTTACACCTTTAGGGATTCAGCCGTTCGATGCTCCAACCAGTCGGCTGCGAGGCGTCGGCGGTGTAGCGGAATCGATCGTGCAATCGTGACTGTCGGCCTTGCCAGAACTCAATCTCGCGCGGCAGCACGCGGAATCCACCCCAATGGGGAGGACGAGGGACGTCCACACCCTCGAAACGCTCGTCGGTTTCCGCCCAGCGCGATTCAAGTACCGAACGGTTGGCCATCACGTCACTTTGATGCGAGGCCCACGCACCGATCTGGCTTCCACGCGGCCGAGTGCTGAAGTACTCATCGCTTTCGGACTCGGTGACTTTCTCAACGGTGCCAACGACTCGAACCTGACGAGAAAGAACGTTCCAAGGGAAACAAATCGATGCCTGCGGATGATCGATGAGTTCACGACCCTTTTGGCTGGTGT
>JBIIGP010000071.1:0-8367 GCA_044236415.1 Acidimicrobiales bacterium
TTGTAGGTGGCGATGAGGCCCATGCCTTCGTAGGAGTCGCCCGAAAATTCGGTGTCTTCCTCGGAGAGAATGGCTGTGCGGATTTCGGGATCGGCGAGGCGAGCGCGTAGTGCTTCGAGCGTTGCCGATTCATCGTGCACACGACGGAAGGTCTTGCGCTTCATGAAAGGGTGCCGGACTGGAAGTCCGAGGAGCATGCCGAACGGACGGTTCGCAACCTGTGGTCGAAGATGTGCACCCTTAGCCTCGGCTTCAACACATGAGTTCATAAGTTGACGCCACAGGTCGGGCGCACCATCGGTCTGAAGGATGAGGAACGAAACGGGAAGGCCGGTCTCGGCGGAGAGGCGTTGCATCCACTCAACTTCGGCAACTGAGGATTCAGGTTCGAAGCCGTCGATGCCGGCTTGTGCGAGTTGGAAGACGACCTTGCGGCCGGTACCGGCCATCGCGCCAGCGATACCGAAGAGTTCGTCTTCTGCGGCAAAGGTTCCCGGAACGGGGTCTCCCGCTGCAGTGCGGTGAGCGAGGACTCGCGAGGTTGAGAATCCGACGGCACCGGCGTCGACTGCTTCGCGAACAATTGCCGACATGGCGGCGATGTCCTCGGGAGTTGCCGGTTCGTTTGCGATTGCACGTTCACCCATGACATACGAGCGAACAGGGATGTGACCGATCTGAGCAGCAACGTTCATCGCGTAGCTATTTGCTTCGACCGCATTGAGGAACTCGGGGAACGATTCCCATGTCCATGGAAGGCCTACTCGCAGGACATCGCCCGGGATGTCTTCGACCGATTCCATCGTGGTGATGAGCATCTCGTGATCGGTTGGGCGAGCCGGTGCGAAACCAACGCCGCAAAGGCCAAGCACGACAGTGGTGACCCCGTGCCCGTTGCTAGGGGTGAGCGCGTTGTCAAAGAAGACCTGACCGTCATAATGCGAGTGAACGTCGACAAATCCGGGGGTCACGATGCGACCCGTTGCGTCGATCTCCTCTGCACCGGTCTCGGCGACGGTTCCGCCCACTTGGGTGAGAACGCCATCGGTGATCGAGATGTCGCCCACGACGCCGGGGGAGCCGGTTCCGTCAACGATGAGTCCGTTTCGAATCACGAGATCTGCCATGGTTCCCCCATAAGGTTCCGAGCCGCTACTTGGGCGACTGCACTCTGGCCACAGTAATGGTCAGAGACCTCGGGCGTTTCCACGGAGGGCTCTGAGAGACCTAACGTCGGGCAACTGGCTTACCTGGGGGAACTCGTGAACCGAATCTATGAAGGCAATCCGCACGTCGGTCTGCCGATCACCGATGATGATGCGAAAATCGAGGCGATGCTGGCCGATGTCAGCATCCCGACGCTCGTGTTGTCGATGGTGCACATGACCGGAGACGCGTCATGGATTCGGGGACCGATCCGGCCCTTGGGCTTGTTCCTTAACGAGATTCAGGGCTATCTCCCCGAGGATCAGAAAGCCGAGATTCGTTCTCGGGCCCTCGAAGCAATCATCAGTTTCCGTGATGGTGGCTGCGTCCTGCCGCCACCTCCCGATGAAGCACTGTTGCGCGAGATGATGGCGTGGTTGGTCTGCGAGGAAGTTCCTGCTGAGTACGTGCCGATGATGTTGGAAGACATGGAGCTCGACGGCACCGATCAGCGAAGTGTCGTGAGCCATTCATCAGCCGAGGCTCGTGCGGCGCTGCCCGTCGTGGTGGTCGGAGCAGGGGAGTCAGGTGTTCTTGCTGGCATCCGACTCAAGCAGGCCGGTATCCCGTTCACCATCATCGAGAAAAACGCCGGCGTGGGCGGCACTTGGTACGAGAACTCCTATCCCGGTTGTCGGGTTGATGTCGGCAACCACTTCTATTGCTATTCATTCGAACCTTCCGATCACTGGACGGAATACTTCGCCAAGCAACCTGAAATTCGTGCGTACTTTGAAGAAGTCACGAACCGGCACGATCTCTGGTCGAGTATTCAATTTTCGACTGAAGTCGTTCGCGCCGTCTGGGACGAATCGGCTGGACTTTGGCATGTCACCGTTCGATCTTCGGATGGCACAGAGCAGGTACTCGACGCTCGAGCAGTCGTTACCGCAGTCGGACAGTTGAATCGTCCAAAGATCCCCGACATTCCAGGTATCGAGTCGTTCTCGGGTCCATCGTTCCATTCAGCTCGTTGGGATCACTCAGTCGACCTGGCCGGGAAACGTGTTCTCATGATTGGAGCGGGTGCGAGTGGTTTCCAGATCGCACCAACAATCGCTCCAGATGTTGAATCTCTTGTCGTGTTTCAGCGCACTGCGCAGTGGATGTTTCCGAATCCGAATTACCACGAGAAAGTTCCGGCAGGGATGACGTGGGCGATTCAGCACCTTCCGTTTTTCGGACGCTGGTATCGATTCCTCTTGTTCTGGCCGGGCTGCGACGGGTCTCTCGCGAACGCCACGATCGACCCTGATTGGCCGCACCAAGATCGTTCGATCAATGCGGCAAACGATATGGCGCGCCAAATGTTTACTGATTGGATCGCCGGCCAGGTTGGAGACGACGCGGAGTTGCTCGCAAAGGTCATCCCGGATTATCCGGCGACAGGAAAGCGAACGCTTCAGGACAATGGATCATGGTTGCGTGCGTTGAAGCGCGACAACGTTGAACTTGTGCGCACGGAGATCGACCACATCGATGCGAATGGGCTCGTTACGGTCGATGGTCAGCGTTATGACGCCGACATCATCGTTTTTGCAACCGGATTCCAGATGAGCAAAGTGCTTTTCCCGATGGAATTCGTCGGCCGCGACGGTGTGTCGCTCAATGACTTCTGGAGCGATCGTCCATCGGCCTACCTCGGCATCACTGTTCCTGGATTTCCGAACCTCTTCATGATGTACGGGCCGAGCACGCATCTCAATCACGGTGGAAGTCTGATCTTCCATTCGGAATGTCAGATGAGATATATCAGTAAGTGTCTGGACGAACTCGCGAGCAGCGGAGCAACATCGATGGAGCCGAAGCCAGAGCTCTACGAGGCCTACCACGACAAGCATCAGGCGCTCATCAAGCAAATGGTGTGGTCACACCCAAGCATCACGCATACGCATTTCCGAAACGATGCTGGCGAAATCCACACAGTGAGTCCGTTCCGACTCGTTGATTACTGGACGTGGACCCGAGACGTCAACGTCGACGACTACGTACTTTCCTAATGCGTTGTTGGTTCGAAGCTTCGGGGCTTTGAGCCAACAGCGTCATTCGAAGACGATCGCTTCAGGGTCGGGGTAGGACGTCATTCGGTAGTAATCGTGAGTTTCCCACGGTGCATTGACTTGCATACGTCCGTTCTGCACGTAGTAGTTCTTCTTTGCCGATGCCTCTTCGGTCACCATGATGAGTTTCTGTGATTCTTCAACGAGTTTTTCGTTGTACTCACGGAACGCTTCATCAGTTACTTCAACTGTCTGCTTACCCTGCTCGATAATCCCGATAAGGCAACGCGCAACAAAGCCCGCCCACATTTGGTACCAAGCAGGAAGGGCAACGCCGCCAGAGACGGGCTGAGAGTTCGGCCCATAGAGAGTGAAGAGGTTCGGAAATCCCGGAACCATCATCCCGACGTAGGCCATCGGTGATTCTTCCTCCCATTTTTCGTGGAGGTTGACGCCATTGCGACCGAAGTACTCGGCCGGCCAGAGATACTTGACGATGTCGAACCCAGTTGCGGAGACGACCACGTCGAGATCGTGGTGCACGCCGTCTGCTGTCTCAATGCCAGTGTCGGTGAAACGCACGATGTCTTCGGTGACAAGATCGACATTGTCGCGAGTGAGGGCGCGGTACCAACCGTTATCGACGATTGGTCGACGGACCATCGGTGCATAGTCTGGAATCAACTTATCGATGAGGTCCTGACGACCACCGGTTTCGGTCTTGATGTAGTCAAGAAGCATGTTTCGAACGAAGTCGCTCTTGGCGGTGATCTGCCCGCCAGTCTTTTCATATTCTTCGTCGCGAATCAGAAAGTCCTTGTCAAAATCAAACAGGTGCATGATCGAAGTGATTCGGCACCAGTTCCAGTAACCGGGCACTGCGCTGGTGAGCCAAGTGATCTCGGGTTCGACGTGCTTGCCGTACTTGTCTCGTGGGCTGATCCACTGCGGAGTGCGTTGGAACATGGTGACGTGCTTCGACATCTCCGTAACACGACCAAGCAACTGCACGCCGGTAGAGCCATTTCCGATGACGGCAACGCGCTTGTCGCTGAGATCAATGCCTTCGGGCCATTGCGTGGGATGGATGACGATCCCGCCGAAATCTTCGATTCCGGGGAAACTCGGGAGGTTCGGGTTTGCGAAGAGTCCTGCTGCGCTCACGATCGCATTGACGTCTCGAGAAACGGTTGAACCATCACCCAATCGGAAGGTGACATGCCACAGTTTGGTGTCATCGTTAAAGCGAGCTTCGACGAGATCGTGGCCGAACCTCACGTTGTCCATGACGCCGAATTTCTTGGCGATGTGGTGGAGATAGCCCTTCACCTCGGGCCCGCGAGCGAAGTATTCAGTCCACGGATATTCCTTTTCGAAACTGAACTCGTAGGACGCACTCAACGTGTCAACGCGAATATCGGGGTAGCGGTTGATGCTCCAGGTGCCGCCCAACTCATCGCGACGCTCGTACACCGTGAAGTCAATCCCCAGTTGTGCCAACTGCACACCGGTGGCAATACCGTTGAATCCTCCACCGATGATGGCGACGTGGAAACCCTCCGGAGCGGTTACTTCGGGACTCGTCCATTCAGCGAATCCGGGGAAGTCTTCGAACGACAGAACCATCTTGCGAAGCTCGAAGTCCCCAGATGAGGTCGGCTTCCCGAGAACCATGTCGAGCATGGAGTTGATCTCGGCATCAGATGGGGTTCGGAGTGTCCACGACGCGAGGTCGTTGGCGATGAGTTCGATGCAGCGTTCCTTGAGACGGGTTTTGTCGTCCTCGCCCAAGGTCGCGACCGGGCCCAGACGGCCGATTTCCTCGTCACCCGTGGCCTGAAAGATTGCGATCCGCAGCGCGGCGAGATCGGAATACTCGACGGCTCGGCGGATGTAATCAGTATCAATCGTGTCGCCCATGGAATTTCCCCCTGCAAGTAATGCTCTCGGCAACGAAATGTCGCCTCGTCAGATTGTCAGAAAACATCCGGTTCCGTCGCCACGCCTGTCGTGGTGGAGCCACGTGAGCGCCGACTTTTCGCAATAGCGATGAGTCGCTCGTTGATTTCGCAATGCCGATAGTGTGAGCGCACCAGTCGGGGGACGAGGGGGATGCTGTGGAGAACGCTTCACCAGAGTTGAAGGCCGTACTTGAACGCTATTTGGCGTTCCGTGCGGAGGTCGATGCGGGCAAGCGCCCTTGGGTTGATCTCACGCAGTTCTTCACCGACGATGCGGTGTTCATTGATCCGGCGTGGGGTCGCGTGGAAGGGATCGAAGCCATTCGGGAATTTCTCCTTGACTCAATGACCGGAATTGAAGAGTGGGCGTTCCCCGTCGATGGCGTGTTTGTCAACGGTGACGAAATCATCATCAAGTACCGACAGGTATTTCCCGATGGACGCCAACAGTCTGCGTACACGACCCTTCTCTACGCCGGCAACGGCAAGTTTCGCTATGAAGAAGACCTCCTCAACATGGTTCATGTCTTCGAAGACATCACTGCTTCAGGTTGGGTTCCGCCTCCTGAAATGAAAATGCCGCCGCGTCAGCCAAACCGCGATTTTTCCCGTCCGTAGTTCATAAGAGTTTCGTACCTAAGGAGTTTTCAATGACGACGTACCCGCGTGAAGAAATTGAAGCCGCATTCGCTGAGTTCCGACGCCGTGGCATCGAGACCCACGACTGGTCTGGTTGGGCGGAACTCTTCACAGAAGATGCGCTCTACGAAGAACACAATCTCGGTGTGTTCAACGGTCGCGCAGCAATTCAGAAGTGGATTGTTGAATGCATGGCCGACTACCCAACGATGACCCTTTGGATCGAGTGGTACATGATCGAAGGCAATCGCATCAGCTTCTACATCTGGAACAACCTTCCCGATCCGACCGGCACTGGCAAGCGATTCGGATTTCCGAATACGACAATCCTTGAATACGCCGGAGATGGAAAGTTCAGTTTCGAAGGGGATTACTACAACCCCGAAGATGCCGGTCGCGTCTTTGTCGACTGGATCAAGGCCGGTGGTACTCGTGAGACCCCTCAAGACCGCACGCTCGAAGGGATCGAGGGCTGGGCGCCGAACCCGCCCGAACCAGCGTTTCCTCGTGAAGAGATCGAGGCAGAGTTCGAGAACTACCGCAAGCGTGGTGAGATCGCGGTCGCAACGGGTGACTGGAACCAGTGGGCCGATCAGTTCACCGACGACGCTCACTATCGCGAACATCACTACGGCTATTTCAAGAGCCAGAAAGAGATTCGCGATTGGATCAATGGTGTGATGCAGCCGTTCCCCACGATGGAGTTCCCGGTGTCCTACAAGTTCATCGATGGCAATCGCATCAGCGCATTGATTCCGAACATTCTGCCTGCGCCCGAAGGCGATGACGGCTACTACGGCTTCGACGTCAACACGATCCTCCACTACGCCGGTAACGGAAAGTGGAGTTACGAAGAGGACGTGTACTCACCGGCCGAAGCCGGGGAAGTCATTGGTCGATGGATCGCTGCCGGTGGCGTGATCCCCAAAGCCGACTAATTCTTCAGATATCGCGTGCCGGTCGGGATCCTGCGTGGATCCCGGCCCGGTATCCGAACACGGTGCCGTTGCCGATTGTGCCGCCACCACTCGGGTAGGCCCAGCCGAAAACGTTTGCCGCCGTGTTCCCGGCGGCGTAGAGACCATCAATCACCCCGCCACCTTGACGACGAACCTCGGCGTCTTTGGTGATCATTGGACCGCCATTGGTTCCAAGCATGCCTGGATAAATGCGCACGGCGTAGAACGGTCCTTCAATCAACGGTTTGACCGAGCCAGGACCCATCAGGCCCTTACGGTGCCGTTCGAAGTCAGGGTCCTCGCCGTTTGTCGCGTTCTCGTTGAATCGTTCAACGGTGGAGACGAGAGCATTCGGTTCGATATCAATCAGTGAAGCCAACTCAGCGATGGTGTCGGCCTTGATGGCCCATTCGGGGTCCGGCTCACCGGGGAGCATTGACAGCACACGAACCTTCGAGCGCACTGCGTTGTCGAAGATCTGCCAGCACGGTCCCGCGTTCGGGAACTCTTGATTGTTGTTGTCGAAGACTCCGAAGGCTTTCGGGAAATCGTTGTAGGGGAGTGCCTCGTTGGCGAAGCGCTTGCCCTTCTGGTTCACCACCATCGAGGACGGCTCTCCGCGGCCCCATTCGAATTGCGGAACCATTTCGCCGTTGCGAGTGATGTCGGGGTCGAACATCACAGGGGTTCCCCAGTACGAGGTGGTGTTACCGAGTTGTGCTCCGGCCTTCATCGCCATGTTGAGTCCATCGCCGGTGTTTCCACCGGGGCTGAGTGGCTTCACGTCGTAACCGAGGTGCGTCATCACCATGTCTCGGTTCCATTCGAATCCTCCACATGCGAGAACGATGCCCTTACGTGCTCCAACGCGTGTGCGCTTGCCGTCGTGTTCAACGACGACTCCGACGGCGGAACCAGCTTCATCGGTGACGAGGTCTTTGGCGGGCGAAGACAACCAAATGTTCACGTCGCGATTGAGCAAGCCCTCGAGCAACGCTGCAATGAGTGCAGCACCCTTCGGGCGAACGTCCTCTGCTTCACGACGTGCAAGCTCGGCTTCCATCTCGGGTGTTCGCGGCATGAAATCTTCAGTGAGCGTTGTTGCGGCGCCGAGCGACATGAGCGTGCCGCGCTTTACGATCTTGTCTTTCCACTCCGGGAGGCGCTCGCCAACGGGGTAAGGATTGGCCTCAACTGTCCGGCCTGGGCGCGGAAGGTGGCCTTCCCATCCCCACGGTGTGTAGTAATCGGGCAGGGGCTGAATATGAAACGTCGCCGGGGTGTGTTCCACGAGGTACTTGAGCATCTCGGGTGCCGTGTCGACGAACACCTCAAGAAGCGCGGGGTCGGGAGCTCGTCCGTCACACACACGCTCGATGTAGGTGAGTGCAGCCTCTTTGGAGTCGGGGATTCCTGCTTCGGCCATTACATGGTTATTGGGAAGCCAAATCCCGCCGCCTGAAACTGCGGTGGTGCCGCCCAAGAGTTCGTCCTTCTCGACGACCAGAACCTCTGCGCCCTCATCGGCGGCCATCGTCGCCGCCACGAGAGCGGCGCCGCCGGACCCCACGATGACGACATCAACGATTCGATCCCAGTCGG
>JBIIGP010000072.1:0-8282 GCA_044236415.1 Acidimicrobiales bacterium
GAACCGAATCGTTGATTGGCAAACCGAAACCTCGGACCCATCAGAGTTCATGGCCAATCTCAAGATTGATCTTGAGCAGGACGAAGTCTTCGTCTTCACCCCTAAGGGCAAGGTGGTCACACTTCCTCTGGGAGCCACCACTGTCGATTTCGCCTACGCGATTCATACCGATGTGGGTCACTCCTGTATCGGTTCCCGTGTGAACGGGCGTTTGGTTGCTCTCGATACAGAGCTTCAATCGGGTGATTCGGTCGAGATCTTTACGTCGAAGGTCGAAAGCAGTGGTCCCTCGCAAGATTGGTTGCGCTTTGTGGTTTCCCACAAGGCCGCAAACAAGATCAAGGCTTGGCATTCTCGAGAACGACGCGAAGACGCAATCGAGAATGGCAACGACGATCTCATCAAGGCCCTCCGCCGTGAAGGTCTTCCGGTGCAGAAGATCCGCCAATCCCGAGTGCTCGACGAAATCGCGACGGAACTCAATTACACCGATCTCGAGTCGCTCCATGCAGCGATTGGTGGCGGCCACCAGTCGGCGCAATCGGTTGCTGAGCGAATTCGCAAGAAGCTTGAGTCGGTCGAGCCGGGCCGCGAAGAACAGTTGTCGACCACGGTTCATGCACCTCGGCGTTCGGGACGCGTTGGAGGAAGCCCATCGGGTGTGCACGTCGAAGGTCTCGACGACGTCATGGTTCGTCTGTCGAGATGCTGCACTCCGGTTCCGGGCGACGAAATCATGGGCTTCGTTACTCGAGGCCGTGGCGTATCGGTTCACCGATCCGATTGCGCAAACGCCATGTCCCTTTCCGACGGGCAAGCCGATCGCCTGATCGACGTCGAGTGGGATACCGATATCGCCGCAACGTTCATTGCGTCGATTGAAGTGAAGGGCCTCGATCGTTCACGCCTTCTTCGTGACGTGTCTGCAGCACTGGCCGATCACCACGTCAATATCGTTGCGTGCAACACGATGACCGGTTCCGATCGGATCTCATCAATGCGTTTCGATTTCGAATTGGGCGACGTCTCGCAGTTGAGCCCTCTTCTTTGGTCGATCAAGAAGATCGATGGCATCTACGACGCCTACCGGGTGTTGCCCGGCAAGGGTGATTCCGACAGTGATGGCGATCTCGGAGATCGCTAGCGAGAACTTCTGGTCAAAGGGTTCGTGAGCGCGGGGAGGGCACCGGTAGGATCACTGGTCGTGTCCGATCCGACGAGTCCCCGAATTGAGCCGTTCAAGGCCCCAACCGGAACTCGCGACGTCCTGCCGCCTGAATCTGATCGCTGGCAGGCCCTCATTGCCCTTTTCGCTGGCCATGTGGCCCGAGCCGGGTATGGGTTGGTTCAAAGCCCGATGTTCGAAGAAATCGGCGTGTTCTCTCGCGTAGGTGAGGGGACTGACCTTGTCCGCAAGGAGATGTACGACTTCCTCGACAAAGGTGAACGCCACATCGCGTTGCGCCCCGAAGGCACCGCTTCAATTGCCCGAGCCTGGATCCAGCATGCTCAGGGCGAAGCGAAGCCCTGGAAAGTTTGGTACGCCGCGCCGTCATTTCGCTACGAGCGTCCTCAAGCAGGGCGTTTCCGTCAGCACCATCAGCTCGGCGCTGAAGCCATCGGTTCGGATGACCCCGATCTCGATGTCGAAGTCATCGCCATGCTTCACGACTTCTACGTATCGGTTGGCCTCAAGCAGGTCACGCTTCTCATCAACTCGATGGGTACCGCCGAGGACCGTCGTCGCTACATCGAAGATGTGCGTGCGTGGCTCAACGAGCGTCTCGACACGCTCGATCCCAAAGATGCCGAAAAGGTCGTTGATCACCCGATGCGGGTTCTCGATTCGAAGCGCCCAGTCACCATTGCGGCAATCGCCGACGCTCCACGCATCACCGATCGACTGTCTACCGAGGCTGCCGAACGTTTTGAACGTGTGAAGTCGGGTCTGACCGCGCTTGGCATCGACTTCACCGTGGAGCCTCGTTTGGTGCGCGGTCTTGACTACTACACCCACACCACTTTTGAGTTCGTGAGCGGCGCACTCGATGCGGCCCAATCCACCATCGGCGGTGGCGGTCGGTACGACGGCCTTATTGAATCGCTCGGTGGGCCATCGACTCCCGGTATCGGTTTTGGTTCCGGCATCGAACGAGTGCTGCTTACCTGCGATGCCGAGGGCGTGTTCCCCGCTCCGGCTAGTGCTACCGATGTTTTCGTTGTCGACACCACCGGTGGTACGGCTGCTCGCGATTTCACCATTGAACTGCGCCGCGCTGGCATTAGCGCCGAGCGTGCATTCGATGGTCGCTCAATGAAGTCACAAATGAAATCTGCTGATAAGTCCGGCGCTGCGTTTGTCTGCATCATTGGTGACGACGAAGCCGCTGCCGGCACCGTGACAATCCGTGACCTGCGCGGCGATACCGGACAAGAAGCGGTTGATCGATCGACCGCCGCTGCCGTACTGGCCGCTCGACTCTCCTGAACCCGAAGGACCTTCTGTGACTGATTCCGTTTCTATGCGCACCGACCATTGCGGAACGCTTCGGGCCTCCGACATTGGTCGCGAGGTAGCGGTCTGTGGCTGGGTGGCCCGCCGCCGCGAGCACGGTGAACATCTGGCCTTCATTGATCTTCGTGATCACACTGGTCTGGTGCAGTGTGTGGTCGACGGGGCTGCCGACCTTCGCTCGGAATACGTGGTTCGCATCACGGGCACCGTGCGTCAGCGTCCCGATGGCACCACGAACGACAACATGCCCACCGGCGAGATCGAAATCGGTGACTGCCACGTCGAAATCCTGAATGTTGCCGAACCGCCTCCGTTCCAGTTGAACGACCGCGTCGAAGTCGACGAAATGGTGCGCCTCGCTCATCGATATGTCGATCTGCGTACCGAGCGCATGCAGCGCAACCTCCGCATTCGCGCCAAGGTCAACGCCTCGCTGCGACGGGCCATGGACGATCAGGGTTTCGTGGAAATCGAAACCCCGATGCTTATTGCATCCACACCTGAAGGGGCACGCGATTTCGTCGTGCCCAGTCGTCTGTCTCCGGGTTCGTTCTATGCCCTTCCGCAGAGCCCGCAGCTGTTCAAGCAGCTGTGCATGGTTGGCGGTATCGATCGCTACTACCAAATTGCTCGTTGTCTTCGTGACGAAGACCTTCGTGCCGATCGCCAGTTCGAGTTCATGCAACTCGACGCCGAAGCCAGCTTCGTTTCGCAAGAAGAAGTCCTCGCATTCATCTCCGTTGCCGTGTCGGCTGCCGTCGAAGAAGTCACCGGTCAGAAGATGGGCGATGTCCCTCGTATGACCTGGCAAGAGGCGCAGGAACGTTTCGGTTCCGACAAGCCCGATATTCGCTTCGGCATGGAACTTCTTGAGCTCACGCCGAACTTTGCCGCTACCGAGTTCAACGCCTTCAAGGCCGATTGCGTCAAGGGCATCGTGGTCGACGGGGGAGCAGAGTTCACTCGATCGAAGCTCGACGAACTCACCGACAAGGCAAAGCGCTGGGGTGCCAAGGGACTTGTTTGGATGCGCGTCAAGGACGGTGGCGAACTCGATTCGCCCGTTGCCAAGTTCCTTTCTGCCGAAGAACTTGCTGGCCTCGTTGCCATGACCGGAGCAAAGACAGGCGATCTTCTTCTTCTCGTCGCTGACGATCGTCCGAAGGTCTGCCATGTGCTCGGCCTCCTTCGCCTTGAACTTGGTCGACCGCCCGTTACCGAAGGTGGCTTGCAGTTCCTTTGGGTCGTGGACTTCCCCTTGTTCGAATCGCTCGACGATGCTGGCAACCCGGTGCCCGCCCATCACCCATTTACGATGCCGCACGTCGAAGACGTTGCATTGCTCGACACCGGCAATCCGCAGGACCTGTTGAAGGTTCGTTCGCAGGCCTATGACCTTGTGCTCAATGGTTGGGAACTCGGTTCGGGCAGTGTGCGAATCCATCGCGGTGATATCCAAAGCCGTATGTTCGAGCTTCTCGGTATTGGTGCTGAGGAACAGCAGAGCAAGTTTGGTTTCTTGCTCGATGCATTCCGCTTCGGAGCGCCGCCGCACGCTGGATTCGCGTTCGGCATCGATCGCCTGGTTGCACTGCTTGCCGGTGAAGAGAACATTCGCGAGGTCATCGCATTCCCCAAGACGCAATCGGGAACCGATCCGCTCACGCATGCACCGACGCCGATTGACTCAGCGCAGCTCGATGAGCTTGGTCTTCGGCTTCTCCCCACCAAGAAGACCGACTGACCCTCCGGAGTTCAGACAAGGACGACCGGTAGCCTCGGCAAATGACCGAGGACCTGTTCGCTGCTGCTGCCGAAGATCGGCTGGCACGTCAGGCTCCGCTCGCTGCCCGGCTTCGTCCGAAGAATCTCGACGAGGTCGTTGGCCAAGAACATCTGCTTGGCCCCGGTAAACCGCTGCGGGCGCTGATCGAAGCCGATCGGCTTTCGTCGGTGATCCTTTGGGGCCCGCCGGGAACGGGCAAGACCACAATCTCTCAGCTCATCGCCCGCACGACCTCGAAAGCGTTTGAGCAACTCTCAGCTGTAAGCGCATCGGTGAAGGACGTGCGAGAGGTGGCCGCTGGTGCACAGGAGCGGCTGGCTATGCGCGGCCAAGGAACAATTCTGTTTCTCGACGAGGTCCATCGATTCAATAAGTCTCAGCAAGATGCATTGCTGCCGTCGGTGGAAAGTGGCTTGCTCGTACTCATCGGCGCAACGACCGAGAACCCATTTTTCGAAGTGAACCCGCCGCTGTTGAGTCGGTCGACGCTGTTCCGGCTCGACCTTTTGTCGGCGGACGCATGCGGTCAACTCATCGATCGCGGATTGACTGCCGAAGGCGCCAGTATCGACGACGATGCGCGTCAGTTATTGGTCGATCGTGCCAATGGCGATGGTCGCCATGTCCTCACCAGCCTCGAGGTAGCCATTGCGCTCGCCCATGAGCACCCCGATGCGGCTCGCAACGGATCGGGATCAATTGTCGATGAATCCATTCGGGTCACCGCTGCCGATGTTGAGGCTGCCCTCGGCACGAAAGCACTTCGATATGGGCGTGACGATCACTACGACGTCATCTCGGCGTTCATCAAGTCGATTCGAGGTTCGGACCCCGACGCTGGTCTCTATTGGTTGGCTCGGATGCTCGAAGCCGGCGAAGACGCCAGGTTCATTGCTCGGCGCCTCGTGATCTTGGCCAGCGAGGACATCGGCATGGCCGATTCGAATTCGCTTGTGGTAGCTGATGCTGCTGCCCGGGCAGTGGAGTTCGTTGGTCTGCCTGAAGCGCAGCTGAATCTGGCCCACGCTGTGGTTCACCTCGCCACCGCTCCGAAGTCGAATCGAGTCACCGTCGCCCTCGGCCGAGCCCAATCCGATGTGCGCGATCAGGCCGGGGGAGAGGTGCCGATCCACCTCCGCGATGGTCACTACAAGGGTGCCAAAAGCCTCGGTCACGGACAGGGCTACGAGTACCCTCATGAGCAGCCCGAGGGCTGGGTCGACCAGCAGTACCGGCCGGACGAACTCGAGGGCCGGGTCTATTACGAGCCATCCCCCCATGGCGCCGAAGCCGAGGTCCGAGACCGCATGGACGAACACAACCAGCACCCCCAGGAGCCTCAGTCATGAGCACCATTTCTGTCGTGTTGATCGTTGTCGCAATCGTGGGTCTTGTGGTCGTCGCCATGGCAGTGCAGTCGCTCATCACCACTCTTCGTTCGCTTCGAACGACGGTGGAAGATCTACGCGTAGAAACAATGTCGGCGGTCGCAGAACTTCGTGCCACCGTCGCGCTCGCCAACGGCGAAATCGAACGCGTCGACTCGTTGCTCGACACCGCCGAGACAGTTGGCGCTCGCGTTGAAGCAACCTCGCGGCTTGCGTGGTTGGTCATGCGCAACCCGCTCGTGAAGCTGGCATCACTTTCAGTTGCGACCGATCGAAACGCGCAACGACTCGCACGAACTGACACGCAGATTGACGCGGTTGAACCACTCGCGATTACCGACGGAACGCGCGGGAAATCGCGTCGTTCGCGTAACGCTCGCAGTGTTACATCACGTCGCGAACGACGGGCCAGCTGATGTTTAAACGCGTCACTTGGTTCACTGTTGGCACCGCAGTGGGCGTGACGGGAACAGTGGTCGGATACCTCCGAGCCCGTGATCTTGCCCGACGTCATCTGCCCGAGAACGTGAGCGATGCCGCAGTTCGAGCCGCGGAATTGGCCGATTCTGGGGTCCGTGTGGCGGTTGACCGCGGAATTTCTTTGGTGGGCGAGATACGCACCAACGCCGAGGCCACAAAGCAGACCCGCAAGCAGGCTGAAGCATTGCTTCGCAAACAGCTCGAGCGCGCTGGCCTCTGAACAGGCAGTTCGCGAGAACCCTCAGGAAGCAGTTGAGGGTTCTCCAACAATGGTTGAGGGTTTTTGAGAAATCGCGTTCCTCGCGGAATGTTTTTCCGAAACGATTGGGGGTTGTTATGGACACAAAACACGCGTTCTCGAATAACAAATGTCTGGAAGTTTTCCTAGATTTCCGGCGTGCTCCAGATACCTACACCCACACGTCGTGGGCTCGTGGTTGTGCTGGCGTTCGCGTTGTTGGCCGGGGTGGTCCCAGCAACGTTGCGCCCGTTAACAGCTTCAGCCTCCACGGCGAGTCAACAGAACTCGACGTCGCCGTCGGGTTCTCAAACCGCGGACGCGTCAACCACCCCTGACGCGAATGCAACGGCGAACGCGCCGATCACACCGACGGTGAGCTACGGCACATCGTCGGTTGGTGATCCGATCACGCCAACGATTACGTACGGCACGACGTCGGCAACGACGTCTCCTTCCGCGCCGTTGTCACTTGCCGCCACCCCCGGCTCGACAACAATCGCACTCACGTGGAGCACACCACAGACCGACGGCGGAAGTGCCGTCACGCAGTACAACGTCGAGCGGAGCACCGATGGCGCAACATGGAGCAGCGCCGCGACAGTTCCAGCATCGACATCACCGTTGGGCACCACCCTCACAGGCCTGACGAACGGCACCGCGTATTACGTGCGCGTGTCGGCAACGAACGCGGTCGGCACGGGCCCTGCTTCGTCGACCACTGTCACCCCGAGCACCAACGCGAGTTCACCGCTCACCCCAGGCCAGGGGACTGTCCCGATTCCGGCTGGCGGATACCCGGCTGCTGTCGCCGCGGACTCTCCGGTGGGTTACTGGAAGCTTGATGAAGCCTCCGGAGCGGCCTCGGTCGCCGACTCTTCTGGCAATGGCCTTAACGGCCTCCCGACGGCCGTCACCTTTGGGGCAGCGAACTCCTCTCCGCTGGGCGGATCGGCCGCCACCTTCAACGGCACGAGCAGTCAGATCCTTCTGCCGCGGTCGCCGATGTTCGTCTCGGGCCCGAGCACCTTCGAAGCGTGGATCAACCCGACCTCGACTGCTGTCGCCAATGTGATTTATTCACGGGGCCAGAGCGGCATAGACGCCTTTAACTTCTACACCCAAGTTGGGGGCGGTCTTCGTGTCTACCTCCCGGGTGGAGTCCTGGTTGACAGTGCCAGTGGAATCATCCCCACCGGACGCTGGACGCATGTCGCAATGTCCTATGACGGTTCGCAGGTTGTGCTGTTCGTTAATGGTGCGCCAGTTTTGAGTTCGCCAGTATCGCTTGCAATCAACCCGGCGTCGTTCGACCTGCCGGAAATGGTCGGCGCGCAGGCCAACAATGCAACCGGTACCGCCGCCACCGGCTTCTTCGCAGGCAGGATCGCTCAGGTTGCGATCTACGCAAACGCGCTGAGTGCTACGCGTATCCAGACTCATTGGCAGGCTGCGGGCAATGCGCCTGGCGCTGCAGCGGTCCCGACCGCAACCGCTGGCGATCAGCAAGTTCGTCTCGATTGGGCCGCCCCCGCATCGAATGGCGGATCGGCAGTTATCGGTTATCGGGTTGAAGCCTCAACCAATGGTTCAGCAGCATCGCCGACTTGGTCGACGGTTGTTGCGAATACGTGGTCGGCATCGACGACCTTCCTTGTCACGGGACTCACGAGTGCCACGCAACTCGCCAACGGCACGGCCTATTGGTTCCGTGTCACCGCGATTACTTCCGCGGGAGTGGGAACAGCAAGCGCCGCTGTTGCCGCAACACCCTTTGGCCTGGCTGGTCCTCCCACTGCGCTTGCAGTGAGTAACCCCGCGTCGGGTCAGGTGCAGTTGTCGTGGACTGCGCCTTCAGCAAATGGCGGTCTCACG
>JBIIGP010000073.1:0-8206 GCA_044236415.1 Acidimicrobiales bacterium
GCACGCTTCTTAGCCGGTGCCTTCTTGGCAACGCGCTTCTTCGTTGCGCGCTTCTTGGCCGGAGCCTTCTTCGCTACGCGCTTCTTGGTCGCACGCTTCTTAGCCGGTGCTGCCTTCTTGGCTACGCGCTTCTTGGTTGCACGCTTCTTGGCGGGAGCCGCCTTCTTTGCGGTGCGCTTCTTTGCGGGTGCCTTCTTGGCCGCCCGCTTCTTCACTGCTGCCATCTTCGCCTCCTCGGCGTCTTCATGATTTTGTGTAGTGGTACCAACAACAGCTGCATGAATCGCTACTGAAGTGCACGCCGCACATGGTTTGCGTGGCGATGCACAAAAAACGGTACTCACATCGCGCACGTAAATGGTGAATCCGCGGATGCACGCGTTGTTTTGCGCGTTTTTTCTGTTCAGAACGTTGACTGGGTTACGCGTGCGCGCAAACGCGTTCGTTGAATGCGTTTTGCACGTTTGATCTTCGCAATCGAGAGCATGAACGACCCTTGAAATAGTTTTCCACAGGCTATTTCCTCAAGCGCCACATGGTTTTTTTGAAATCCAGAGCATTTTTGTGCCTCGGGCGACTTCTTGGCTTCGGCGATGCTGTTTGTCGCAGATTTTGTGCATCACGCACGCGTTTTTTAGATGATTCAACGCTTGAAAGGGGTGCGCGACGTACTGTTCGCGTTATGAGCGGAAAAACGCAAAATGGTGAAGAAGAGTGCACAGAACTTCTGCAGACGCTGATTCGCAACGCTTGCGTGAACGACGGAACGGTTGAGTCAGGCGGCGAAATTCGAAGTGCATCGGTGCTCGAAAACTTTCTCGAGGGTCCCGGACTCGAACTCGAAAGTTACGACGCGGCACCTGGGCGACGAAGCCTTGTCGCTCGTATCGAGGGTTCCGATCCGACTGCACCGACGCTGTTACTTATGGGTCACACCGACGTTGTTCCCGCTAACCCTGATCACTGGTCACGCGATCCATTTGGTGGTGACCTCGTCGACGGCGAAGTGTGGGGACGCGGCGCTATCGACATGCTCAACATCACGTCATCGATGGCAGTTGCATTCAAACGGCTGGCACGTTCTGGGTTCACGCCGCGCGGAACGCTTGTGTTCCTCGCCGTGGCCGACGAGGAATCCAATGGCGTGTACGGCGCCGATTACCTCATCAACCATGAGCGCGATGCTGTCATGGCCGACTACGTCATCACTGAATCTGGCGGTATCCCACTGCCCAGCCCCAACGGCCTGAAACTCCCGGTGCTTGTGGGCGAGAAGGGACTCTTCGGAATCCGGATCAGAGTGGGGGGAACTGCGGGCCATGGCTCTCAGCCCTACAAGACCGACAACGCGTTGCTCACCGCTGCAGAGGTCGTTCGGCGAATTGGTGAGTTCCAACCCGAAACGCATATTCACGACATCTGGCGAGGGTTTATCGGATCGATGGGTTACCCCGAGGAAATTTCCGGACCTCTGCTTTCGAAAGATGGACTCGACGATGTTCTTGAGTTTCTCCCGCTCGGCATGGCCCGTCAGTTCCACGCATGCACGCACACGACCTTTGCGCCCACGGTGATCCACGGTGGTTCCAAGCTCAACGTCATCCCTGACTCGGTCGAACTCGATGTCGACATTCGCACGTTGCCTGGGCACGATGCCGAAATGGTGATGGCCGAACTGCGTCTGGCTCTCGGCGACTTGGCTGATGCTGTCACCTTTGAGCAACTCAACTACGACCCTTCGAGTGCGTCGCCTACGGAGACACCTCTTTGGGATTCACTGTCGCGTGTCACGCAACAGTGGTACCCGGGGTCAGAGACCGTTCCGTTCCTCACTGTTGGCGCAACTGATGCACGGTTCTTCCGTCGTGCCGACAAGGTGGCCTACGGGTTTGGTCTTTTCAGCGAGAACCTGTCGTTCGAAGACTTCGGCCGCATGTTCCACGGCGACGACGAACGCATCGATACGCGGTCTCTCGGACTTTCCACCGAGATGTGGGAAGCGGTCGCAAACGATCTGTTGTTGCGCCGAGAAGGCTGAAAGGCGGGGCAGAGATGCCCCGATCGATCAGATTCCGCCGAGCGCTGATTCCATGAGGTCGTGAACCTCGGCTTGATGAATGGCATGCGATCCGGTGGCCGGGCTCGCAGATTCCTGGCGGCTCACGCGTCGGATCGTGTGCGTGTCGTCGTGGGCTTCGTACAACCGTCCCTTGATGTGGTTCCACGCACCCATGTTCTCGGGCTCTTCCTGAAGCCAAACGATTTCGTCGGCGTTCGCGTACTTCTCCACGATGCGAGCGACATCGGCGTAGGGCCATGGGTAGAGCTGCTCGACGCGAGCAATGGCAACGGGAGCGCCCATTTCGTCGCGGACCGCTTGCGCTTCGACGCCGATCTTGCCGGAGGCAAACACGATGCGACGCACCGATGCGGGATCGGTGACGCCCTTGTCGTCGAGAACCTCTTCGAATGAGCCGTGGATGAGTTCGCTGACCGGTGAACGCGTGGTCTTGGCACGAAGAAGCGACTTCGGGGTGAACACAACAAGCGGCTTTCGTACATCACGACGAACCTGGCGACGCAGCAGATGGAAGAACTGGGCTGCGGTCGTTGCGTTGCAGACCTGAATGTTGTCGCCTGCTGAAAGTGTGAGGAATCGTTCGATGCGGGCCGAGGAATGCTCCGGTCCCTGGCCTTCGTAGCCGTGGGGAAGGAGCATGACGAGCCCTGAGGTTTGGCCCCACTTGTCTTCAGCGGCAACGAGGAAGTTGTCGATGATGACCTGAGCACCGTTCATGAAATCGCCGAACTGGGCTTCCCAAACGACGAGGGCATCTTTGTTGACGACGGAGTAGCCGTATTCAAAGCCGAGAACTGCGAACTCGGAAAGCAGCGAGTCGTAGATCCAGAAGCGAGCATCGTTGCGGGCTGCATCGGCAAGCGGGATGTAGATGCCGGCGGTGTCGTAGTCAATCAGAGCGGCATGTCGATGCGAGAAGGTTCCGCGTCGAGAGTCTTCGCCTGATACGCGAACTGAAGTTCCTTCGTAAAGAAGCGTTCCGTAGGCGAATGCTTCGCCGAGAGCCCAATCGACTTCGCCATCCTCAACGAACATCTTGTGACGGCCCTCGAATTGCTTGGCCAACTTGGGATGAACGGTGAAGCCCTCGGGCACGTTCTCGATTGCAGCGAACACCGCGTCGAGTTCGTCTTTGGAGACGCCAGTATCGACATGAGGAAGAACGCCGCTGAAGACACGCTCGGGGGCATGCTCAAGGGGCGGAGGTGCATCGTGCGAGCGGGTCTCATCGAGCGCCACCTGCAGCTGTGCTTGGAAATTGTCGAGCGCGGCCTCGGCTTCTTCAAGCGAGATGTCGCCGCGGCGCATAAGTGCTTCGGTGTACAGCTTGCGTACCGAACGGGTTTCGTCGATGCGCTTGTACATAAGCGGTTGCGTGTAGCTCGGGTCGTCGCCTTCGTTGTGACCGTGGCGGCGGTAACACACCATGTCGATGACGACATCACGATTGAAGGTTCGGCGGTAGTCGAACGCAAGCCGAGCGACGCGAATGACGGCTTCGGGGTCGTCACCGTTCACGTGAAAGATCGGGGCCTGGACCATCTTGGCGACATCGGTTGAATACACCGAAGAACGGGCTTCAGACGGAGATGTAGTGAAGCCGACCTGATTGTTGATGATCACGTGGACGGTTCCGCCAACGCGGTAGCCAGTGATCTCCGAAAGGTTGAGGGTTTCGGCAACGATTCCTTGTCCGGCGAATGCTGCATCGCCGTGCACGAGGATCGGCAATACCGGGTAGTCGCCCGGAGGTTCGATGCGATCCATCTTGGCGCGAGCCATACCCACAACGACGGGGTCGACGGCTTCGAGATGTGAAGGATTGGCTGCGAGTTCAACCTCGATGGTGTTGCCCGCGGGACTCGTGAAGGTGCCGTTCTGTCCGAGGTGGTACTTCACGTCGCCCGAACCTTGAATCGATTCAGGATCGATGTTGCCTTCGAATTCGGTGAAGAGCTGTTCGTACTTCTTGCCGACGATGTTTACGAGAACATTGAGGCGGCCGCGATGAGCCATGCCGATGACTGCCGACTGCATCGATGTGTCGGCTGCCGATGACAGGAGTGAATCGAGAAGCGGAATCGCTGATTCAGCACCTTCGATGCCGAATCGCTTCTGGCCGAGATACTTGGTGCCGAGGAAACGCTCGAGCGCTTCAGCGGCATTGAGTCGCTCAAGAATGTGGCGCTTCTCTTCGATCGAAAGCTCGAACTTCACGCCTTCGACTTGTTGCTGGATCCACGCCTTCTGCACGGGGTCCTGAATGTGCATGTACTCAATGCCAATCGTGCGGCAATAGGCCGAACGAAGAACATCAAGAATCGACGCCAAGGTCATGCTGTCGCTACCGGCAAGTCCACCGGTGAGGAATTCGCGATCGAAATCCCAGATAGTGAGGCCATACGCGACGGGGTCGAGTTCGGGATGCAGGTGATGCTCTGTGAGGTCGAGTGGATCGAGATCGGTGTCGAGGTGGCCTCGCACGCGGTACATGTTGATGAGTGCACGAACCTGGAGGTTCTTTTCGAGCATCAACTGTTCGTGATCGTTGGGGTTGACGTCGCGAGCCCAGTCGACTGGTTCGTAGGGAAGACCAAGTGATTCGAAGATTTCTTCGTAGAACTCGTGCTCTCCCATGAGCAGTTCTTGAATTCGCTTCAGGAAAAGACCTGACTCGGCACCTTGAATGATGCGATGGTCGTAGGTCGAGGTCATGGTCATGACCTTGGACATTCCGAGAGAAGCGATTGTGGCCGGATCGGCACCACGGAACGCAACTGGGTAGTCGAGCGAGCCGACACCGACGATGACGCCCTGTCCTGGCATGAGGCGCGGAACCGACTGAAGCGTTCCGATGGTGCCCGGGTTGGTGAGGGTGACCGTTGCGCCGGCGAAGTCGTCTGGGGTCAACTTGTTTGAACGAACCTTACGAACGAGTTCTTCGTAGGAATCAAGGAACTGGGCAAAGCTCAGCGAGTTCGCGTTTTTGATGCAGGGAACAAGGAGCGAACGGCTTCCATCGTTCTTTTCCACGTCGACGGCGAGACCAAGGCCGACGGTTTCGTTCCGAACGACGTAGGGCTTGCCTTCAGCGTCGGTCGTGAACGATGAGTTCATCACTGGCGCGGC
Source organism: Acidimicrobiales bacterium (assembly GCA_044236415.1). Taxonomy (GTDB): domain Bacteria; phylum Actinomycetota; class Acidimicrobiia; order Acidimicrobiales; family Acidimicrobilacustridaceae; genus Acidimicrobilacustris. The sequence goes on from JBIIGP010000073.1 coordinate 5,210, forward strand.
ATCGACGATTGCACGAACGATTGCGTAACCAATGATGTGGGTGAATGAGACTTTGCCGCTTCGGCTACGCGACAGATAGCCGTTGATCGACTTGCGATTGACCTCTAGAAGTTTTGTGGGGATCTCGCGGAACGAGGTTGCCGTCGGAACCTCGAGGCTTGCTTCCATGTTCGAAACGATGCGGGCCGCGGCGCCGCGCAACGGTGTGCCTTGGGGCGCGACCGCAGGTGTCGTTGGCGCTGCCGCAGGTGCAGCAATAGTCGCCGCAGGTGCAACTGCAGTTGCTGCAGTTGCGGCGGGCGCCGAAGGAGCAGGTGCTGCTGTAGCGGTTCCCGCGCCGGGGGAGTACCCGGCAAAGAACTCGCGCCAGCTTTCGCTCACAGACGAAGGGTCGGTGCGGAACTGTTCGAACATCTCGTCGACGAGCCACGCGTTGGGTCCTGCGATGGGGGAAGCAGAGTCATCAGCCACGTTGGTCGACTCTATCGGCGGCGCCGGAGCCCGGTGGCAGTGGGCCCTGAGACCCCGTGGCCGATAGATTCAGCCACCGTGCTCAGAATCGTGACGTGGAATGTGAATTCGCTGAAGGCCCGGCTCCCTCGAGTGGAGCAATGGCTCTCCGAGAATGGCCCCGAGGTCATCTGTCTCCAAGAGACCAAGATGAAGGACTCGGCATTTCCCGCCGAGGTCTTCAACGCAATGGGCTACGAGACCGCTCACCATGGCCAAGGCCAATGGAATGGTGTGGCGATCCTCTCGAAGGTGGGCCTCGATGACGTTGTGGCTGGTTGGGACGACGACGGCCCCGAGGACACCGACGCCCGCATTCTCTGGGCAACCTGCGATGGGGTTCGGGTGGCCAGTGCCTACGTTCCCAATGGCCGGGCTCTTGATGACCCCCACTACACCTACAAGCTCGGATGGCTTGAGCGTCTGCGCCAAACCCTTCTTCGCCGTGAAGACCCCAGCAGCGAACTTGCTGTCTGTGGCGACTTCAATATCTGTCCCGACGACCGTGATGTCTGGAGCCCGGAAGCCTGGGTGGGCAACACTCATGTGAGCGAACCCGAGCGCGAGGCCCTTCGAGCCCTCGAAGCATGGGGTCTCGAGGACGTCTACCGCCGCCATCACGAAGAAGGCGGTCTCTATTCCTTCTGGGATTACCGAGGTGGCGATTTCCACCAGGGCCGTGGCCTTCGAATCGACCTCGTCATGGCTACGGCATCGCTTGCCGCCCGGTCGGTCGACGCTCGCGTCGATCGCGATGCTCGTAAGGGTGAAAAGCCCAGCGACCATGCTCCGGTGATCGCGCAGTTCGACTGATGAGTGAGGAACCCATCATCGATGTCGCAAATGTGTTCGGCGTCGGACAGATCGACCGAACCATCGGCCTTGAGGATGCAATTTTGCTTGAGCCTCGGCTTCGTGAAGTCACGCCCGCCCAACACGCTGCGCGCGAAACGGCGGAATCGGTTCGTCGACTTGTTCGTGAGCTAGAGACGACTTCGGCGTCGATCGAGGAGTTGGGTTCGGTCGCACGTCAACTTGATGCACTTTCAGAATCTCTCGCTCACGGAAACCATGATTCCGCGACCGCTGCCGAGAGTCCGAACGCGGCGTATCAGGCCCACCGGCTGCGGGAGCGGAGTCCGTTTATCGGAAGAGCAAATCCTGTCGCGCTGCCCCTCATCATTGAATTTGTCGACGGCGGTGTAGACGCGGTGGCGAACTTCGGGACGCTGTACGAAGGGCCACCCGGCTGCTTGCACGGTGGCTATATCGCAGGAATTTTTGATGAGGTGTTAGGTGCGGCGCAGACTTTTTCTGGCCACGCGGGGATGACGGGACGTCTCACGATTCATTACCGAAGCCCAACGCCGCTCAACACCGACCTGCATTTGAAGGCTCGCCTCGAGTCGGTGAGCGGGCGCAAAATTCTTTGTAAGGGAACGCTGTACGCCGGTGATCGACTTTGTGCCGAGGCCGAAGGTCTGTTCATCGCTGTTGATCCCAAGAAACTGATGGGGCTCGCTGGCTCCTGACCGACTCGAAGCTAGGAGTCGGTGGTTTCGGAAATGACGGCGAGGATTTCGTCGCCAAACTTGGAGACTTTGATTTCGCCCATTCCGTTGACGCGCAAGAGCTCGACGGGCGTTGTTGGTTTCTGTCGCGTGATTTCGGCCAACGTGTGGTCGTTGCAGACGACGAAAGCGGGAACGTCTGCAGATTTTGAACGTTCAGACCGCCAGGCTCGAAGTGCATCAAACAGCGGATGATCGGCAGGGTCGAGTGAATCGGGATATTTGCCGGGGCGCTGGCGGGGGCCCTTCGAACTGCTTGATTTCGCCTTTGGCTTCGACGAACGAGTTGTGGTGCTCGATGGCTGACTTGGCGCGGTTGCGCCGTTGCCGACAGCAATGGGGTCGAGTCCGGCTTCGAGCGCTTCGCAAGCCGCTGCGTAGGTGTCGAGAAATTCCGATCGGTCGCGAGGGATGGACCGCTCACCGAAGGTGCGCGACTTCGCCCACGTGCACAGGAGTTCTCGTTCCGCACGAGTTGCAGCGACATAGAAGAGGCGACGTTCTTCGGCCCAAGCGCCGGGAGTCTTGGCGTGACCGATGGGGACATAGCCCTGTTCGATACCGGCCAAATGAACGATGGGCCACTCGAGACCTTTGGCGGCGTGGAACGTGAGAAGTTCGATGGCCTCGCCGTTGGGATCGGGTTGATCGGCGCGAGTGGTGGCGGTGAGCCACAAGAAGAATCCGTTGGCGGTTGGTGGCGATTCGATGGCCATGTAGTCACGAGCCATCTGCACGAGTGCGTCGAGATTGGCGCGGCGTTCGGCTGCGCGATCGCTTTCTGATTCGTCGTCGACGACAACCGAAAGAGCGAGGTCGTGGATGGCGTCGGAGAATGGCCGAGGCGTGCGGCGAAGGTCGCCGAGTGCGGCTTTGATCTCGGGTTGGTCGAGCAATGGCGTGGCGCCGCGCACAC
>JBIIGP010000074.1:0-8192 GCA_044236415.1 Acidimicrobiales bacterium
CGGCCGCATCGGCCTGTGCAATCAGGAGTTCGGAACCCTTGCATCGTGGCTTGTTGACGTCGTCAACATCATCGCCGGTCAGTTCGACAAGTCCGGCGGCATGCTGTTCGGCAAGCCCGCCGCGAAGCCCATTACGTGGGTGCCTGATACGAAGATCATGGGCGAGCCAGAGTTCGGACGCTGGCGCAGTCGTGTCCGTGGCGCTCCCGAGATTCTTGGTCAGGTCCCGTGCTCGTGTTTGGCCGAAGAAATCGCAACCCCAGGCAAGGGCCAAATCAAGGCCCTTATCAACATTGCTGCGAACCCCGCTCTTTCAGTTCCGGACTCTCAGAATCTTGAAGACGCGCTGCCATTGCTCGATTGCTTGATCGCAATCGACTGCTACATGAACGAGACCACACGATTCGCACACGTACTGCTTCCTGGCCCGTCACCCCTTGAGTCCCCGCACTTCGACGAGCTCATGTGGGCGTGGTCAATCGGTAGTGCGTCGAAGTGGAGCGACCAATTGTTCGACACGGGCGAGGACTACGTGCCCGAATGGGAAATTCTCGCTCGTCTCGGTTGGTTGTGTGCCGGCAACAACGACGCCGACTTCAATTTCCAAGTACTCGACGATGGTTGGTTCACCACCATGTGTCATATGTACGGGCGCGATCCCGAAACGACACTTCCTCTGTACGACCATGGCGGCCCCGAGCGCATGATCGATCTGCAGTTGCGAATGGGTCCGTGGGGCGACCGTTACGGCGAAGACCCCGACGGCCTCAACCTGCAGAAGGTGAAAGACGCTGTGCACGGCGTGGATCTCGGCCCAATGGTTCCCAATCGTCTTAGCGAAGTCATCGGAACGCCTTCAGGAAAGATTGAGCTGGCACCCGAGTACATCCTCAGCGATCTTCCGCGGCTGAAGAAGGCACTCGACCGTGACCCCGATGCTTATGTGCTGGTGAGTCGACGCAACATCAAGTCGAAGAACACCTGGATGCACAACATCAAGGTGTTGGTGAAGGCGGGAAATCGCTGCACGCTCATCGTGCATCCCGACGATGCGACCGAACTTGGTCTCACCGACGGAGCAAGTGCACGCGTCACAAGCGAAGCCGGTTCGATCGAAGTTCCTGTTGAAATCAGCGACGAAATGATGCGCGGTGTCGTCTCACTTCCTCATGGCTGGGGACACGACAAAGCCGGCACGCGTCTCTCAGTTGCCCGTGAACATGCAGGCGTAAATTCAAACCTGCTTGCTCCCGGCCACTTCGTTGATCAGCTTTCCGGCAATCAAGCAGTGAACGGCATTCCCGTCGAGGTCGTTCCCGCCTAGCCTCACCAATGTGTCCACTTGGATCTTTCTCGGCGTTCTCGCTCTTGCGACCTTCGTCGTGCTGGGTTTCTACGGACTCTCGATCAGCGGATGGAAAGCGCCCGCTCCGCGCACTGACCTCGCAACACCCGGACACTTCGTGCGCATGCGCGGTGTCGAGAATGAAATCGACCTCGGACGCGGTTGGCGTTCAACCGACGACCCCGACGCTGCGTGGCACCTCTGGTGGATTCCCACAACCACCGAGATTGTCGGGCTCCGAACGAGTGAGCTTCCTCCCCCGCCAGGACCGTTCTATATGGGCCCGGTGTACGGCCACAGCCCACTCGACCCTGTTGGCGTGCATCACTTCACTGGCATGCGCATTCTTGGCTATTGCGAGACGAGGCCAAGTCGGGCGCTATGCGATGAACTGCGACCACTGCCCGACGGACTCGATCAGTTCACGGGCGGCACACACTCGGCCACCGATATCACCAACTAAGCGCGCTCACCGTAGAGAACGAACACGCATACACAGTTCGACCTTCACCGACTGCAGGAAACACGACAGATTGCAACGGGCTACCTGAATCAAGTCGCACGACTTCGCGTCCACTTGCTATCTCGCGCACGACGAATTGTTCCATCCATCGTTCGTTGTCGTGATGGGCAGACAGAAATAGCCCGGAGGTTGGATCAAGAATCATGTGAGACCCATGATTTTGTTCAACGCTCCACCGAGGCGATGTCGAACCATCAACATCAATGTCGAACGCAGCAAGAACCCCATTGGCGCTATCGAAACCAATTGCGATCATGCGACGCTCATCAATCAACGGCGGATTGGCAACCATCCCATTCGGAAGCCCACAAATTTCTGTGAGTGAAACAGCGGCGGTTTCAAGATTGACACGAACCAGATGCAGCGGCGCCGGCGAAATTCCTTGACCCCGAAACGTTCCGACGTAGTTCTCACTTCCACCGCCGTTATCGAGGAACCACGCTGCGCCAAGAGCAAGAACTGCGTCCCATCCGTAGGTCTGTCCTTCGATGGTGCGATACCGAGGAGTGAATGTTGGGTCGAGCTCAAGTGATGCGCCGTTCCACGCCAAGCGGAACAGCGAATGATCGCCTACGACATAGACCGTGTTGCCATCGGCCGATAGACGAGCGATTGATGGCTCGGAGAGTTGGACACGGGAAACAATTTCAAGAGTCGTCGGGGAAAGAACCAGAACCTCGCAGTTGTCTGCCACGAACGATGCATCAGCGCCCGGAAGTCGACCGCCAAAATCTTTGGTGACGATATGGCCGTCGGGAAGAACAACGAATGAGTTGTACGGACGGTCCCGCGGTAGCTCTACGGAAACCTCGACTTCGAGGTTCGTGTTCAGTCGGTGGGCGTGGTTGCCAAAGACAACGATGAGCGAACCATCGGCATGTGCCGCAATGCCACCCGGCCACGCCGAACCACCCGGGAGTTCGTCAACTCGGCTCAGCGTTTCCAACGTTGTGGGATCAATGCGTTCGACCCAACTTGTCTGGACGGGACTTTCGCCGCCAACACTGTGGCCGTGCAGAAACACTTCGCCTGGGTCGCGGCGAACCACCATCGTGGCGCCATGGGCATCGCGCGACACAACATGAGGATCGCCAGTCTCAACTCCAGCGAATGCACCTGCAGCCACCTGCTGACGCAGTGGTCCCGCATCTTCTGCTGGCCAGGAACTCGGCCAGTAACCGGAACTGGGAAACGCCTCACTCACTGACGGGCCATACCAGCACGTTGAGATGCCGCCGCTTCATCAGCAGATTCAGGTTTGCGAGACTTTGCCAGTTCGATATCGACGCGGTGAAGGGTTCCCTCGAACGCGAACGCGTCGGAATAGCGACGACTCACTGGCAAACCATGGTCGAAGCCGATGCTTGATCCCATACTCGAGATAACGCGCATCACAAAGGGGAACTCGACGGTGCCGCATTCGACCCCATCGATCACGACTGAGGCGTGACCGCCTTTTCCTGTGCGTTCGAATCGAACACCGACTACCGAAGCCCCAACTGGCACCTCGCGGTCTGATTCGACTTCGAAGTGATCACCAAAGACGTTGTAATCAAACACGAGGCGATCGTTCTGAACGAACAGGGTGAGGCCGCTATTGCCGTTGCCGAGTGCGTACAACACGCCGCCTTGGCCGACATCACGGTCGATTGTCGCGTTGAGGGTCCAGCTGCGACCCCCCAGCGAAGCAGAACTCTGTGAAGGCAGCGGAGCCATGGGTGGGAAATAGCAATAGCGACGGTCGGGGCGATGGGGCGAATGTTCGCCAAAGCGCGCACCAAACAGTTCGACCCCGCGATCGTCGAGAGGAAGCACTCCGTAGGTTTCGGCCTCGATCCACCACTGTTCGATCATCTGGGCAAGACGTTCGGGCTCAACCGCAGCCAAGTCGTTGCACTCGGAAGCATCGACGTTCAGGTTGTAGAGCTCCCACACGTCGTCATCGAATGAAAGGCCAGGCGTATGTCGCGTGACGGCTTTCCAACCTGCGTTGTACATCGCACGATGACCGAACATCTCGAAGTACTGGACATCGTGGTTCGTGGGCGCGTCGGTATTCGTGAAGGCATAGGTCATCGACTCACCGGCAATTGGGAACTGTTCAACACCGCGGTAGACCGCAGGCGCTTCGATACCGATGATGTCGTAAATGGTTGGCGCAACATCGGTGACGTAATGGAACTGATCGCGAACTGCGCCGCCGTCTGCAATACCTGCAGGCCAATGCATCACAAACGGAACATGCACCCCACCTTCGTGAGTGTTTTGCTTGTACCAGCGAAACGGCGTATTTCCTGCTTGCGCCCAGCCCCATGGATAGTTCGCATGCGAATCGGGGCCACCAATCTCTGGGATGCGATCGACAGCTTCATCGGGAGTTTCGATCATGAAGTTGAAGAACTTCATTTCATGCAGAACGCCGAACGGCCCGCCCTCTTGACTTGCTCCGTTGTCGGCCATGACCACGAAGACGGTGTTGTCCAACTTCCCGAGCGCATCGAGTTCATCGACCAAGCGGCCAATTTGCGCGTCGGTGTGTTCGAGGAATGCACCGAATGCTTCTTGCAATGCAAGTGCGAGTTTCTTCTGGTTCTCGGGGAGCGAGTCCCAAGGTTCAACACCCGGGTTACGCGGTGCCAGTTGGGTGTCAGCGGGAACCAAACCGAGCTCAATCTGCTTTGCGAACCAGCGCTCGCGCGCAACATCCCAGCCTTCGTCGTACTTGCCACGATGGCGAGCGAGATACTCCTCGGGCGCCTGATGCGGAGCATGGGTAGCGCCAAAGGCGAGATAGGTGAAGAAGGGGCGATCGGGTCGAATCGAGACGGTGTCGTGAATGAACTCGATCGCTTTGTCGACCAGATCTTCACTGAGGTGATACCCCTCGGCCGCAGTCGCTGGCGGGTCGACTCGGTGATTGTCGTAAACGAGATCAGGCGCGAACTGGTCGGTTTCGCCATCGAGGAATCCGTAGAACCGATCGAAACCGCGTTGCAATGGCCATGCGTCATAGGGACCGGCAGCGGAGGCTTCGTCCATGGGACACAAGTGCCACTTCCCGAGCGCAAAGGTTGTGTAGCCAACCTCACGCAAAACCTCGCCCATCGTGGTTGCATTCTCAGAAATGCGGCCGGTCATGTGCGGATAGCCCGTGTTGAAGTTTGCGATACTGCGCATTCCGACGGTGTGGTGATTGCGACCTGTCAGTAGCGCTGCTCGAGTCGGCGAGCACAGCGGTGTCACATGGAAGTTGGAAAAGCGCAGACCATTGCCGGCCAACTTGTCGATGTTCGGCGTAACCATGTCGGAGCCAAAGCAGTTGAGGTGCGAGAAACCCAGATCATCAAAAAGAACGACGACAACGTTGGGAGCATCGTCACCAGGGTGCTTGGCCGGTGGCCACCACGGAGTCGACTCAGCGTGAGTACGACCAATCTCGCCGCCATAGTTCGCATTCAATGACATCACTTGGCTCCGTTCAATGGCAACATCGACGGCGTATCGCCGCGCTGTTGCGACTCGTTGCGGTGCTGGGCCCGGGCATGGGTCACCTCGTGGGTGAGAATCCAGAACGAATTACTCCGGACAGCATCGACAACATTGCCAGCGACCACCGCTGGATCAATCGCCTTCGTCTTCATGAACGATTCAAGCATTTCGATCGGGACATGATCGGGCTTGGGAAGGCCCAAATGGGCAGGAGCATTGCGGGTCGATTCAAAGATCTTCGTATCGACAAGTTCGGGACATAGGCACGACACGCCAACACCGGTTCCAGCGAGTTCCATGACCAACGTTTCTGACAAACCAACTACCCCGTATTTCGCGGCGTGATACGCGCCGAGCATCGGTGTGGCACAGAGTCCGGCTTCGGAGGCTGTGTTGACGATGTGGCCTTCGCCTTGTTCGACCATTAGGGACGTGAACGCCTCGACGCCGTAAGCGACACCGAGAAGATCGACACCGATCACCCACTCCCATGCAGCAGGCGTCGTCTTCCACGTTGGCTTGCCCGTTCCGCCGACTCCGGCATTGTTGAAGAGCAAATGCACAGCGCCGTAACTCTCCACTGCGAAATCGCGAAGGGCTGCGACCTGAACTGCATCGGAAACATCGAAGACAAATGGCACCACTGCAGCGCCGTCGGCTTGCAAGCGCGCAACCTGTTCCTCAAGAAGCGGAGCTTCGATATCGGCCATCACGACCGACATGCCTTCGGCAACGAATCGTTCTGCAGCGGCGAGACCGATACCCGACGCAGCACCGGTAACGACTGCGACTTTGCCTTGGAGTTCCATGTTCGTGCCCCTCAAAGTTCGCCAACGGGTAGGTTGGCGGAGATGGTTGTGTCAATAACACTGACACGACTGACGCTACCGAAGATCCCGGAGGCCTGCCATGACTGACACCACCACTCGCCGAGTCGCTCTCGTTGCCGATGCTCGTCGTTACGTCGGCCCAGAGATGGCCCGCATGCTTGCTCGTCGCGGCCACGACCTCGTCCTCGGTGACCCTGAGCCCGAACTCATCACCGAGCTTGAAGCCCTCGGCGCAGCCGTTCTCGCCGTCGAAAAGGTGTCGAACATCGCCAAGCCTGAGAACTCGCAGAAACTTGTCGATGCAGCACTCTCTCGCTTCGGACACTTCGATGCTGCGGTTGCCGCATCCGGACAAATCATTCCGGGATCGTTTCTCGAGTCCACGATCGATCAGTACGAAAAGATCGTCGACGGCTGCCTCTATGCGCCGTACCACTTCCTTAAAGCCGTCATTCCGCCACTCGTCGCACAAGGTTCCGGCCAGGTGCTCGTGATTACGAGTGCAGCGGGCGCACGCCCGACACCCGGAGCATCGCTGTACTCGTCAGTGCGCGCCGGAGCAACGATGCTCACTCGCAATGTCGCCGGCGAAGTTGCCCGTAAGAACGTTCAGGTCAATGCCGTCGGCACCAATTTCATGGACTTCCCCGAGTTCCTTGAAGCCACCGGAGCCAAAGATCCCGCCGTGCGCGAGATGTTCGAAAAGCAGGTGCCGCTGCGCCGACTCGGTCGCATGGATGAATTCGCTGCGTTCTGCGCGCCGTTCCTCGATGGAACGAGCACCTTCACGACCGGCCAGTACGTGTCTTATGCCGGCGGCTGGGTCTGAACGACCGAACCACCGTTTCCACACCAGTGACACGACACCTCTTCGATTGATTCGGAGAGGACCTCTTCACTCTCAACCTCGAGGTCTCCACCCACGGTGTAGTGGTGAAACGCACGGGTGCGTTTGGTGGAGACGACATCGAAACGAGTGAGATTTCCGCAAGCGGTGCAGCGATAACTGGTCGAGGACACGCAGGGAGACTAGCGAGGCTCAGACGACGTCCTTGCACACGAACGCACGTTCGATCAGACTGTACCGGTGCGCTCCCCCGCCCTCGATCCGCTGCAGTTGTCGCTCGATGATCTCGGCACGCCTCTTTCGCAGGTCACGTTCTGTGTCATCGATCTCGAAACCACTGGTGGATCAGCTGCGTCGTGCGGCATTACCGAAATTGGCGCAGTGAAACTCCGGGGAGGTGAATGCCTCGGAACGTTTCAAACACTTGTAAATCCAGGATGTGCGATTCCACCAGCGATCACGGTGCTCACCGGAATCACTCATTCGATGGTGATGCCCGCTCCGCGCATCGAAGCGGTGCTGCCCTCGTTGCTTGAATTCATCGGCGATGCAGTCATCGTCGGACACAACATCCGATTCGACCTGTCATTTGTGCAAGCCGCTCTTGAACGCGACCAACGGCCGAAACTGACCAATCGCGCCGTCGATACCGTCGCACTTGCTCGACGACTCGTCCGCAACGAAGTTCCGAACTGCAAACTCGGCACTCTTGCTCAGCACCTGCGGCTCAATCACAAACCATCGCACCGCGCGCTTGACGACGCATTAGCAACCGGCGATCTGCTGCATCTGCTCATCGAGCGCGCCGGTGGTCTCGGTGTCACGGGTCTTGATGATCTTCTCTCATTGCCCAAGATGGCAGGTCACGCCAGCGCGCAGAAACTTCGTCTCACCGATTCCCTGCCCCGCTCCCCCGGCGTCTATCTCTTTCGCAACGCTCGAGGCGATGTGCTCTACGTCGGCAAGGCCTCCAATCTCCGTGCCCGAGTGCGCTCGTACTTCTCTGGTGACGATCGTCGAAAGATCGGTTCACTACTCAGAGAGACAGCGCACATCGATCACGTCGTTCATCCCCATCCGTTGTCAGCCGCAGTGCACGAGATTCGTCTCATCCATCAGTACATGCCGGGTTACAACCGACAACTCAAAGACTGGGGT